>NZ_NPKW01000118.1:0-105721 GCF_002265885.1 Vibrio sp. 03_296 | reverse complement strand
GCAGAAGGGCATTATTTTAATGAATACATTAGTTTAGATCACATTATATGTCGGTACAAAGCTCCAATCTTAGATGGTTTATTAAGAAAAGTTGATGACTTGAGTCTTCGTACAAAGCGTTTGGCAATGCGCTTTACCCGTGTGTCGCCTAAACCGAAGGTTATAAAGCCTATCCCTCCTAAAGTTACAGCTTTTGTCATCTAAGAACACCTTCCTCTCTTCATGTCTACCACAAGATAGCTAAATGGTATAATCGGAATATTCAGATTGATATGGGCGATATGCTCTTTGGACTTAGACATTTGAGTACGCTCTACGAATTTACAGTTCTTATGCAAATTGTCTCTGCTTTGGAGAAGTGTGGCTGCGTATTAGTTCAGCAAGGTTGGAAAGACTATTCTGAGCAAGTATTTGGGGGAGTTGAAAAGGCTCGACCAACAAATCACTCTGAATAACTACATTTGAGTTCACCGACTCACAGCGAAAAAATGAATATAGAGCTATTTTATGAACCTAGAATTTGGACTTCAGAGAGAGCTCAACCCGGAGACCCAGTAGATGTATGTATTGAGCAATCAAGATCGGAAACACAGATATCGCTCTCCAGACTATGTAATTCGCTTGAGACTCCAAGGATTGGAAGAACCTATTCTGCTAATTTCGACGCTAAGTTTCTATCCGCTTATCGGGTAAAACTCAGAAACTACCAGACTTGGTAAATAAATACCTACTTGGGCTCCATCAGAAAAAAGCAAATGGTGAATTTGGGAAGTTACCTATACAAGCAGTTTGGGCTATTTACCCTAAAGGCAATGAACCAACAGTTAATTTCTATGCAAAGCAGCATTCTATTGGTGGCCCAGAACGTATTTTACCATCATTGGGGGGGATTCGAGTAAAACCGTAACGAAGGATGAACGGCTACCTMYACTGTTGGGAGAACTATTTGATCATGTTACAAATGAACATCAAGTCAAAGAGGTTTTGCTAGAGAAAACTGCATTAAGTAACTCGATAACCTCTCTACTTAAAACACATCAGGAGATATGGTCAAATTAAGTAATAAGTACAATCTCAATAGAGATAGTTTACCTCAACTAAAATCCGAGTGTTCTACACACTCGGATGTTTTAGCATATTTCTAGCCCTAAATATTGTGAGTATATTACTCTTGGGTTTAGGCATGTTTAAAAAGGAAAATATATGCTCATAAAAACTAGTTTTTAGGCATTCTGCTTGAGCTATATATTAGGCCCCCTCATTCCAACACACCATCCCATTACTCCCATCAATCTCAACTCTGTGATCTTGCTGCTTTCTCTATGCTTTTCCTGTTGAAAGTTTGTACAAGGCTGTCATTATCTACCACAAAATAAATGGGTTACATTTTGCGCCGTTTTTATGGGTGCGATGTGACCGAATAAGGACATCAAATGGGTGTGTCACCTATCGAGGTATACCATGCAATTTTCTACAATTTCTCGCGCGCTGTTGGCCGTTTCTACGATGACGTTGGCGATGCCAACTCAGGCTATCAAACTCACCGAAAACCAGATCGAACTGGGCATCAATACTCAAATCGCTTGGATGAAGGACTCTGGCGCATTTACCCAACTTGCGGCTTGCAGCGGCAAATCGGAAGCCACCATTATTCAAGGCTTTCGCAAGTTTATGGATAAGTGTGCGAGGGGCGATGAGAGCCAATATGAGCTTTGCTACAACAATGAGCTTAAATCACTGCTTGGGGTGACAGACGCACGCCTAGAAGCTTGTATCAATCAGTATGGTGATGATGACGAAGAGCGTTATTACGCACTGAAAGAGAAAGAAGAGAAGTTGCAAGCCGAGCTCGATCAGTTGAATAGCCGCAATGACGATTCCGACGCGCACTGGAATAAGATCGAAGCGCTAGAGAAACAACTTCAAGATCTCTATGCAGAGATGGAGCCGCTCGAGCAAGCAGAAGCGGATCGCTCGCAGCGTGAATGGGAGTTGGCGACCAATGAAGTGCGCAAAATGAATAAGAAACTCGCTCCGCTGAAAGAGCATGCCCCCCACAACCTACCCACTGGCCTGGATGAACCTTGGCTAGGTATGACACCGAGCTTTGATCACCTCCCACCTGAGTTGGCCTCAGCAAAAGAATCACAATGGGCCATTTGCGCCAATATGATCAAAGACGTGACCTTATCGGCGGAAAGCATTGGTGCGGTGAAGCATCAACCTGAAGCGTACGGCATTACCGATGAGCAAAATCAGCAAGCATTACGCGAGATGTACCATGCCTCCAGCGGCACCTTCCTCGATAAGATTGACGCGAAGATTGTTGAAATCAGCTTAAAGGATTGGCAATTTGCCCATACGGAGAAAGGGATGTACGACATTTCGAAAAAAGCGTGGGACTGGTGCCAAGCGCAACCTGCTGAGAATTTCGTCGGCCTTGATGACTCTCGCCTTTAATCGCAAGGCGTAAAACACGCCAGCCCCCCTCCACAAAAAAACGCGAAAAGTAAAAAGCACTGAGTGAGTTCAGTGCTTTTTTTGTTGGCGAGTATAAGCGCGGCTTACGCAGCGTTTTGGCTTGCTGGTCGCGTTTTAGGATGCAGGATGATGAGGCTCATGATGCCGAGCAATACGGCAAGCATCACTGAGGCAAAACGCACGAGGTCATCTGCAATGGCACTGATGCTGGTGGAGGTAATGCCGTAGAACACCAATACGACATAGCTGGAATACATCAACTGTATCGAGTTGAAGCTGGCTTTCCTCTCAATGGCATGAATACCCATGAACAACGCACTGACGATAGCGGCCCCCATGGAACCCACCAAGTTGACTTGAAAGAGGCTGACAACCAATGGTGGTATGGCATACAACACGCTGGCATAAGTGGTTATTAGCCTTCTGATGCCATAATCATGGCCAACGATGGGATCGGGATCTTTCAACACCAAGGCGACAATGATGGTGATGATGGTGCTTTGCTCCAAATCCATACGGATGGTGGTGATCAGCACGGCCATGATCAGCACGGTTTTCGCCATGGTCTGCCAATCGAGCGTATAGCGAATGGTGGAGGTTCGCCCTTGCACATTCGCAGCCATTGGCTCGCCCCCTGGGAACAGGAAGTAAGCCAAATACGCGACAAAACCCGCGATGAAGATGTTCGCTAACAAGGCAAATGGGATCTGCTCGACATCGATCCCTTTTTGTTGAGTAAACACCGCTATCATGGCGGTGGAGACGACCAAGAGTATCGCCAACACATCTTGCGTGTTCTTTTTCGTGCGCTCCATACACCAGTAGAAGACGCCAAATAAGAACAAGTAATAGACGTGTGGATAGTCTATCAACAAGTTGCTGACAAACGCCTGCATCCAAGCGGTGGCAAACAAAATGCCCCCCATAACCAGTATCATCACTGGCGGCGGCGGCTCGTGAGTGGTGGTGAGAAACACCACGCACATCGCCGGTGCGAGCAAGGGCAAATCGGTACCGAAAACGTATTGCCAAAACAGCAATAAGATTGGAAACAGCGCGACTCTGATCAGAGGGTTCGCGGCGCTACGATACATAACTAATATAACTCCATGCCCACATCCAGAGGTCTTGTAGTCGCTCTGCGATGTAGCTTTCCTCAGGATAGAAACCGACCACTGCGCGGCCACTGTATCTTAGAGTGATGTTGTCTGGTAAATCGGAAAACTCAATGTTGACCGGAAAACGCTGTGCTTTCGGGTTGTTCGTTGGTGAGGTCATTAAGCCTGTGCCAGCATCAACCGCTAAGCTGCCGTTACCGCTGCTGCCCCAACCAATGGAGGTGATGTTGCCTTCGAACACTTCACCTGGGTACGCATCAAAGACGATTTTCACTTTATCGCCCGTTTGTAGGTACGCGAGTGAGTTTTCTCTCACCATGGCGGTCAACCATAGGTTGTGATTGTTCACAAAAGTCAGCAGTGGCTGGCCTGCACCTGCGTAATCGCCCACGGCCAAATCCATATTGGTGATCACACCATCAGCGGGAGCCGTCAGTTTGGTGTGGTTGAGGTTGAGGAGCGCTTGTTCAAGACGGTTCAACACCGCTTGGATCTCTGGGTTTTCTTTGCCACGAGGACCAAACTCTTGTTTGGCTTTCTCTAACGCCGACGATGCTTGAGCTAGGTTAGCTTCGGCGGTATCGAGCTCGGCAACGATGTTATCCAACGTGGCTTGGCTGATGGTGCCTCGCTCTGCCAACACTCGGTTACGCTCAACGTTTTTTCTCGCGTTGGCGACTCGCACGCGCGCGGCCACTTCATTGGCTTTGGCCACGTTGATCGCTGCGGAATCCGCTTGGTAGGATTGCGCCGCTTTTTGTAGGTCAAATCGCGCCGCTTTGACGGCCAACTCAAAAGGTCGGTCATCAATGTTTAAGAGTGCATCACCCGCTTTCACTGCCGAGTTATTAACTATGTGAATTTCTGAGATAGGGCCAGAGACTTCTGGGCTAATGCGGATCACTTGGCCATTGATGCGCGCTTGATCCGTCATGGGCGTAACTCTATCGGCCCATAGTGTGTATACCCACAGGACCAGCACTGCGGCAAAAATATAGTAGGTAAACGAGCGCGCTTGTTTGAGTTTTTTGTTGTCGTCTGATGCGCTTGTTGTGGTGTTTTGTTCTGACATCGTTGTTCCTCAGTTAAATCGCTTTTTGCTCAAGTATATTCACTTTCTTGTAGATAATGCTGCTTTTGGTTCTCACTTCAACGACAATCGTAATCACAAAAGCAAACAGCCCTGTTAGCACAACCGCCGCCATTGGCGAAACCATCACGACGCCAGCGTACTTAGTCCAGATCACCGCCAACGCAACAAACCAGCCAAACAAAGCGCCTGCCTGCATTAAGGCGATGGGCAGGAGGTCTTTCCAAAATGAACGTTGTAGCTCATTCACCTGCGCGGGATGCGATGACTTTAGTTGATGAAGGAAGAGCTTTGAGGTGATCAAAGACAAAATGATCCCCAAACCAAACGTTAAAGAAATCGCCTGTCCCCAAACGGTCACTTGCGAGTTGGAGATCATCTCCATCGACATCGGGACCGAACTCATTCCTTTGAAGTGGTGACTTGCGATATAGCCGTTAATGGCACCGTTTATCAGTCCTGCGATGAATGAATCTTTTACTTGGATATTCATTATCTACCACCTAGCGAGTGTGAAGAATAAGGGCGGGGAGTATAATCCCATCACTCTACTGAATGCATACGCCAGCCTTGAAATCTCATATTCCAGCTTTGTATAGAATAACGGACACAATGATAGTGCCCGTTAATTTTTTGGTACAAAACGCGATGCGTTAGCTGAGTTTATAACGTGTCCAAACAAGGAATTACCGCTTGTAATGATAACGAACATTTAACAATAGTCCCCCTCCCAGCTATTCACTATGAAAACGCCTTACTATAGATGAATATCTCAAGTATTAATTTAAATGAAACTAATTGCATATTGTTTTTTGCCTACTACCTTTTTATAGTCAGAAATAACCAATCTGATTGATTCATTCAAATCAATAATAAAACTGCGATGGTATCGTTGAGCTAGGAGATAAATGCATGACAACACTGCACAATAACGAGTTCACCTTCAACATTGAAGGCCTATCAGAAATATCCTTTGTCGAAACAGACCATAAAATCACCAGCGGCCAACCCTATGAGGGGGTTACCTGTAAAGGGAATACTCTTATCGTTAAAGCCGGACGCCATAACTCAAAGGACGTAGCAAAGTGGTTCCTAAACAACACCAGAGAAGGTGGCTGTATAGCAAAAACATTCAATGACGAACGACCTGAAGAGCTCAATTTTGCTATTCGCGGTAAGCTAACTCTTTATATTCGTGGCGTCGCTTACACCTTCGATGACTTCGTGATAGGGCAAGGACACTTTCTATCAAACAATAATTGGTGGATTGGTTCAAAAGAGATGTTCGGCGTAACGTGGGGTAACGTAAACCAGCACTATGCTGAAGGTTTAGTGCAAGACTCTCTACGTGTCGTTAAGAACATTATTTCCGAAAACCCTGTTGGTAGTATCGTCGGTAGCGCCAAACTCATTGTTGATATTCTAGGCAAACGTAAAGTTGGCTCAGGCTCTATCGCAGCGCAAACCAGCGAGTCCGACACCGAAGTCGAATTGTTTTTGTTTCAAATGAACAATTCTGATACCGATGCAAGCATGACGGGTCGTTATCAACATCCATAACTTTTCCCAAACTCAGTTGGCCTAGCGGCAAAAGCAGCTAGGCTCAATTGACTCACAGATTAATACCCAAAACGTAACAAAGCTTTTGTTTGTGAGAATGCCCATCCTTTAGATGATGGATCTCAATAAACAATCGACATTGGAGAAAGATATGACGTACGTAGAGACTCGTAACTGGATGAGCGCGCTCGATCCTCAATTAACGCTGGACCAAATTTCTCTGCCGGGCACTCATGACTCTGGCACCCAGAAAGCACCTGCAGGCCCAGCCAGAACACAAAACTTCGATATTTATACTCAGCTAAATGACGGTATTCGTTTTCTTGATATTCGCGTCAAAGCAAACGGATCCAAGCTTGACTCTCTGAGTATTTTCCATGGCATCGTCAGCTGCGATATTTCTTTCGGAGATGTTCTTGATGATTGCTTGAAATTCCTTTCTGAAAATCCGACAGAAACCATCGTTATGCTCATGGATGCAGCAACAGGTAGCGGAAACGATATACAGGCAAAATTTGACGAATACATCGCTCTGGAAAAGTACCAGCACCTTTTTTATTTAGGGTCACGAGTACCGACATTGGCACAAGCTCAAAGTAAGATTGTATTGCTAAGACGCTTCCCTAGCAGTATGGGGATAGATCTATCCAAAGGTTGGGAAAAAAATAAAACCTTCACGCTAACTACGCCAGAAAACCAAGTATTTGCGATAGAAGATCAATATCAAGAACACGATACACACAAGAAAATGGCAGCCGTCCAAGCTTCAATTGACAATGCCATTGCGATACCTGACGACGGTGTAATGCATCTAACCTACAACAGCATTAGTTACTCATTTTTAGGCCATACCCCTTACCAGTACGCTTGGGGTGGAAGCATAAGTAAAGTCAACCCAAAAATGAATCCCGGTCTTGGCGAGTTCTTACGTAACAAAACTAGAGGAAATAGGTTCGGGATCGTGGTGTTGGATTTTTATAACAATGAACTGGGCCACATAGACAACAGCGTCGCTGAGCTTGTTATCAGCACCAATATCGGTGTTGCTTTGAAGAACAACGCTAATGCGAGCGAACCCGTCGTTAACCGTGAAGACCATTCCTATACATAAGGTATACTTTTTATTTTAAATCAAGACTTTGAGATTGGACGGAAGTTTGCTGGGATAGAGAAGTTAATAGCATCAAAAGCGCATCTATTAGCTTCAAAGACAGCTTGATTCCTACAAAGCCCAACATCCTAGAACAGTAGGAAAAATTCGACAACGCAAAGCAAAGTTCAATCGACATCAATGCCAACCCATGCTGTCATCGCATCTGACTGCATGGGTTTTTCACAAACCTCGCATCCATTAAACTCTTGCGACTCTATCTTATGCGTTAGCTGAGTTTATAACGTGTCCAAACTTGCGAGCGCCAACGCCTTGCCATGATGAGACCGCGGAACCACTCGTCGAGGGCAATCGCCATCCATGCGCCAAATACGCCGTAACCCCAGTGAATACCGAGCAGATACGAAAACACCACGCCCAAGCCCCACATGCTCAAAATGCCCATTTGCACTGGGAATTTGATGTCCCCCGCCCCTTTGAGCGCCGAGATGAAAATCAGGTTAAACACACGCCCCGCTTCCAACACAATGGAGCCCATAACTAAGGAGCCGGCTAACATGAGGATCTCCGGCTGCTGAGTAAACAGAGTTAAGATCGCATCACGCATAAAGTAGATGGTGCTCGCCACCGTGACCGAAGAAGCAAAGCCAACCAAGAAGTAGATTTGCACCCGTTTGGTGATGTTCTCTATCCACCCTTTACCAATGTAGTAACCAGTTTGAATTTGCGTTGCTTGGCCAATGGCTAAGGCAAACGCAAAAGAGAAACGTGCGATGTTCTGCGCGTAGGTAAACGCGGCAAGAGATGAAGTGCCCATCTGCACCACAAAATAGACGATGGTGATTTGCGCCATGTTGTACGAAAGCACTTCCCCTGCGTTCATACCGCCGATTTTGAGGATTTTCTTATAGACCGCGCTGGGCACTTGTGCGAGAGAACGCATCGGCAAATCAATTGAGCTGCGCCACAGTAGCACGCCCAAAATCGTCGTGCCGATCACTTGGCTGGCCACCGTTGCAATCGCCACGCCTTGCACGCCATACACGGGCAAACCAAACGGCTGATAGAGTGCAATGTAGTTACCGATGATGTTGAGCACGCCGCTGATGAGGTTAACCGTCATGGGCGAGCGCGAATAACCGTGGCTGCGCAAAATGGTGGTAAACACGATGCCAATGGTGACGTTAAAAGTCATCGCACCGCTGATGAGCAGATACTCTTGCGCGTATTGTTCCACCTGCGCTTCCAAACCGTAATAGGGCAACAAATGCGTTGCACCGAGCACCGCCAACACGCTGAGGATCACCCCAATCACGCTGGAGAGCGCAATACTTGCCACCCCAACGTGGGTGGCATCTTGATCGCGGCCTGCACCGTTGTATTGGGCAATGAGAATCCCAGTGCCGCTGCTGACAAAGGTAGAGACAATGATGAGGAAGAATGTCAGTTGGGTGATCACGCCCACCGCGGAAACCGCTTTGTCTGAATAACCAGAGAGCATGAATACATCACTGGTGCCGAGCGCTGTCCGTAGCAAAATCTCCACTAATATCGGCCACGCGAGCGTCACGATAGACATGCGCTGGTTGATATTTTGGGTTTTAGCCATTTTGTTGACCTTAAATATGAAAAATCGATCGTCGGAAAAACGAAAAACTGCTCCACAAAAGGGTTGCAGAGCAGTCTGAATGAACAATAAAAATGTGCGTCTTATTGTATAGGAACTGCGCAAAAAGACACACAAAATTCATGGCTAAATGTGGCGCAAACTGGCGGCACTTATTCCTCTTGTCGCTCAAAGCGTAAGGTTTGCAACACTGCGCCTTTTTTCACAAATTGGCTCTCTAGCCAGTACACACCCGATGACAGAGAGATCGCTCGACCTTCCACTTTGACACTCTGCCCGTTGGTACCATTGGTCGGCAGTGACATAGCAAACTCACCATTGATACTCAAACTGCAAGACGATTGCGCCAACGCTTCTCGATCGTAGGCCATCTGAGCAAAACAAAGGTAGGTGCCGCTGTGTTCTACCTGCAACAAACACTGGCTGGCGCTTTGGCTGTTGAGTTCGATGGTTTGATCCGCAAAACAGACGGGGGCCGATTCAGGCACGGCGTGACGCGCCTGTGCCGAAAGTGGCGCAAAAGGTTTCACCGCTTGATACGCCTGCAGCGGTCTTTGCATCACAGGCGCTTGCAAAATAAAGCGGCAGATGTTCATCGCGCTGCGTTGCAACTCGCCTAACGTCAACTCACCTTGCGCTAACGCCTGCAATGTGTCGTCGCCCATCGGGTTGCGCTCGGCAGCGTCGTTTTCCACCACCATGTAGAGATCATTTTGCGCTCGTAGCATGTAGCCAGTGAAGCGCTTACTCTCTTCGCCCCCGTCAACGGGGTGATTCATTTTTGCCCACCAGTCGGTCATCACAATGCCAGTGTAGCCCCATTCACCACGCAAAATGGTGGTGTTGAGATCATAATTGGACGCCGCCCAATGGCCGTTGACCGGATTGTAGGAAGTCATGATGGTGGACGCCTGACCATACTTCACCGCCATTTCAAACGGCTTGATGTGGATTTCACGCAGCGCGCGCTGCGACATCACGCTGTCCACATCCACGCGTGCGGTTTCTTGATCGTTGGCCGCAAAGTGTTTGATGGTGCCAGAAACGCCCGCTTGTTTTAAACCTGTGGTTTGCGCCGCCGCAATCCAACCCGTTAATAACGGGTCTTCGGAGAAATATTCGAAATTACGGCCATTGAGTGGGTGGCGATGAATATTGATGCCGGGGCCAAGTAACGTATCGATTTGGTACGCTTGTAATTCTTGGCCAACCAGATAATACAACTGCTGATTGAGCGCCGAGTTCCACGTGCAGGCAAGCAGCGTTCCAATCGGCACTTGCGTCGCTTGATGGCCACTGTCCATACGAATCCCAGACGGACCATCGGCCGCCGCGGCCACCGGAATGCCCAGCTCAAACAGCGAATCACACACCCCGCCAAACGCCGCCGCCGTACCCGGTGTCACTTTCGGGCTGCACATGCCTTCTCCACGGACTAGAGTCGCCAATTGCGCTGGCGTCAGTTGGGCAATGAAGGCTTCTAAATCGGCTTGGCCTTGGGCAACATCGGCCAACTTAATCCCTTGATCACCCGTAAAAGCATAGGTTGGCGGCAAGTTGGCTTCAATTCGCTGCGCCAAATCCACCGTACGCAATGGCACAGGCTGATAGCCAGTTTGATAGACGCCATTGGCTTGGCGCTCGGCGGGCACTAGGCGTTCAAACTCACGCGTTGGGGCACAGGCTTCTGCAAGGGTTTCTAGCACCCGCAGTTGGTCGAGTTGCCACACGGCATCAAGCAGCTCCGCTTGGCGTACGCTCCCCCCAAGGTAGAAACGGTATTCACCCGCTTCCAACACATAACTGTTTTTGTGCCCTGTCACGCCGCTGTCGTCATAGGAAGCCAAAGCCCACAACGGCACGGTAATTTGCACTCTTTCACGGCCATTCGGTGCAATTTCACCGCTTTTATCAAAACCACTTGCCAAGCGGTTTCCCCTTGTTTTGCCGCATCCGCTTCATCAGAGGCAAAACCATAGTTGGCATAGAGATCGAGCGTCGCCGCACCCAAATCCATCGCGTGCAATCGAGAGGTTAAGGCATAGATACCGGTGTCATTGCCCAGCGCGCCACCATCCCCGTTATCCACTTGGCCGACAAAGCCAAAATCAAACTTAGCGCCGCCCAAGTTAAGGTTTTTGAAGCCGCCGCCTTGGCCATCGTGGCTCATCCAAAAGTAGTCATTTAACCCTTGTTGTGGACGTTGATGGAAATCACGCCCCGCCCACACATAAAGTTCAGGCTGGCTTTCAAACAGATTGGTGGCCCCCGCGTAGGCTTTTTTCAAATTCAAACCACCCGGTGAACTCCATTGATCAATCCCCCATTGATCCATCATGAAGACGATGTCCCAAATCGCTCCGCCGTCGGTCTTAAAGGCTTTCGCAAGTTGAAACTCGCCGCCGTTTGCTTCGTTGCCGAGACGGCCCACCGCTGCGCCACTGCTGCCCACTTGCACGTAGCGATTATCCCCCGCTGCATAGTGCGCGCCGTAACGTGCATAGCCGGAAAACACAATGCCCAGTGGCACTTCGGTGTCTGGTGTGAGCACCGCAGGTTGTTGATCGTAGACGTAAGCGGTTTCCAGTTTGGCTTCGAGCTCCTGAATGCGTTTTTCCAACGCATCAAGATCAGATTCCGAGGTTGCAAAGGCAGAGACAGAAGCAAGCGAAGAGGCCACCGCAAGAGCAAGAGGTAAAAGTCGTAAGGTTTTCATGAGTGTTCCCTGTTTATGGTTATTGGTTGCCATAGTAGGGAATGAAAGGCTTGAAAATGTCGCCCCGCTTCACAGGCTGTTCTGACTCGAAGCGCCATGAAACTGGGCTAGGCAAGCGTGAAAACAGATTGTGTTTTGAGATCAGAAAGATAGAGAAACATGCAAGCCAAAGAGGACATTTGAAATCGGTTTCATTTCATGGCGATTAGCCAATGTCATCACGATTTCGAGTCACTGTTTGTTGTTTGAAAAGCTCATGCTACGTGAAATATTCATGACGGTGAAAGTTTTCATGATTGCGTGGTTATCGCATATCGAGCTCAACATTATCGTTTCATTCAGAATTCATAAATACACTCAATATCATAAACTTACAGACTGATTTTCGTCTTATTATTAGGAATAATTACATTAGAATTACATGACATTTGAGCCGCTAAGAGAACAAATAACCACCAGCATGAGATTATAAAAACAGCATACCGAGGCTATAATGACTGCATAATCAATAACAATCGGGTCACAGGAAATGAAGTATCTTGCTCTTGTTTGGGGCTTACTCATTGCACCTCAGGTGTACAGCTATAATTTGCAGATGGATATCCCCCATGCCCCAGCGGTTGTGTTAACCGTTCAGGATTTAGAGCAAATGGAAGCCACGCAATACACCACTATGCTTCCTTGGCTTAGCGCGCCAGCCACCTTTACCGGAGTCAAGCTCAGCACCCTTTTAGCGCAACAGTATGGCTTTATTCCTAATCGCGTCACTCTGCGCGCCTTAAACGACTACGCCGCCGACATCGATCTCTCTGATATCGAAAAATATCAGCCCATCGTTGCTTATTGGCAAGACGGCAAACCCATGCGAGTGAGAGATAAAGGTCCTTTCTGGCTCATCTACCCGCAATCTTCGTTTCCAAAAGAACTGAATATCGAACGCTACCATTCCCAGATGGTTTGGCAGTTAAAACAAATACATATCGCGAAGTGATGTGAAAACGAATAATGCAAAAAACAAACTTAAATCTTTATAAAGGGCCCTTTTCAACTTCAGCAAAACTGACTTTGCTGGCAGTGACCGTCTGCTTGTTGATCGCCAATCTTGCCCTACTGCAGGAAACGAGAACCTTGGCACGCTCTTACTCAGACTCACAAAATCAAGCCACTTGGTTTCTTTTCAATCTCTCGAAAGAGCTCTCTGAATTGGTGAGTGAATCGAGTCGCGCCGAAGACAGCAGCTACGACCTCAAGCGAGTCGAACTGAAATATGAGCTCACTTGGAGCCGTTTTGATTTGTTGATCAACAGTCGAGAAAGCGACACCTTTCTCTCGCGAAACGAAGTAAAAAGCTTTTTCGTCGATCTGTTTTACCAATTCCAAACGCTAGAGCAGCCGCTGCAACTCGCACTAAACGGTGATGACAACGCCGCTAAACTGTTTTACCGCGAAACCAGCCGCCTTTATCTGTCCATGATCGACTATGTGACGCGCAATTTCCGCGTCGCCAGCCCTTTGTATAAAGAACAGCAGATGCGCGCACACCTGCTCTTCCAAGCTCAGTTTGTGCTGTTAGGCATTTTTGTCTTGTGTGCTGGCTTCATGGCTTATTTCTTCTACAAAGAAGCCCGTTTTCACAAAAAGATGTCGTTAACCGATCCGCTGACTCAATTGCCAAACCGTATCGGTATGTTTTTGCACATGGATAAGTACATCCAGGACAAAGAGCATTTTTCGATCTACCTATTGGATCTCAATGGCTTCAAAGCCATCAATGACAATCTTGGCCATCAAGCGGGCGATGCCGCATTGCAAGAAGTGGCGCTGCGATTAAAAAAACTGGAAAACGCCTCAGTGCGAGTGTGCCGCATGGGAGGCGATGAATTTGCCGTGCTGTGCAAACATGTCACCAATGACGAACATCAGGTGCTCAATCAGGCGATTCATCAGCTGTTTGTGCCACCGATTGCCCTCGAACAAGGCCCAGCTAAGCTTTCCACCAGTTTAGGTCGAGCCTGTTTTCCAGATGATTCAGAAAACGTGGATGCGCTTATCAATCTTGCCGACAAACGCATGTACCGCATGAAGTTTTCTCGCTAGCGCTTATTTGGCAGCATCCAGGTCACCCGATGCTTCCACCCCTTTCCTAATAAAATGCCTTCGTAAAGAAATATCGCGCTCTTAAGGGTTTCTTAAGTTTCGCCTCTTACCTTGTCAGTAACCAACGAGTTAAGGGGCGCATCATGAAACGGAATCCATCACTCTCGACCGCACAGCCATCACTGCAGTCTGCTGGCGCAAAACTGGATACGACTCAGTTACAACAAGTGAGCTTAGAGATTGTCTATCCACATCATCCCATGTGGGAGGCAGCGGTTGAGTATGTCAAACAGCGTTATGAGCTGGCCTTTTCCGCCCATTTGCACCAGTTCATGCCCGCTTACTTGGTGTTGGCGCATCAAGGCCATCTGCTTTCTCTGTGTGGATTTCGTATAGCGGCAGACGAGCCCCTATTTCTTGAGCAGTACTTAGTTCAGCCCGCCGAACAGGTTCTGTCTCAACGCTTTTCCTCAGACATCCAACGTTCCAACTTAATTGAATTTGGCCATTTGGCCTCGTTCACCAAAGGCACTTCACCCACTCATTTTTATTTGATGGCCGAGATGTTGGTTTCCATGGGTTTCGAATGGTGCATTTTTACTGCCACCGACCCACTGCATGCGTTGATGACTCGCATGGGCTTAGAGCCACAAGAGATCGCCCGTGCTGACCCAAACTGCCTCGCCAATGCACAGAGTTGGGGCAGCTATTACGACCACCAACCACGCATTCTGGCCGGAAACCTGAGAAAAGGGTTGGACCGCTTGCATGCCCTCTTTCAACGCTCACAACGCCACGCCTAGGAGGAAAGCATGAACCTAATCATTCAAACCTTGCAGCAGTATGCTGAGCAGCGCCCAGAGCAAGTGGCTTTCTTTGGCCTCAATGACGAAGGTCGCGAGCAGAGCTACACCTATCTGCAATTGCTGCAGGCGGTCCGCCAAACGGCACAGCAACTGCAAGAGCGCAATATTTCGGCATTGGCGCTTCGAGCAGAAAACAGTCTCAACTGGCTGATTGTCGATCTCGCTGCGATGATGGCCAACGTGGTGATCGTGCCAATCCCGATGTTCTTTTCACCGCTGCAAGTGGCACACAGTTTAGAAGCGGCAGGGATCACCTATTTATTGGGTGATTGGCAATCTGATGCTCAACTCGGTGAAATGGCTGGGCTGGCGCTTTATCATCGCCCTTGTGACGGAGAAGTGGGGTATCTGCCTAATACGGGGAAAATTACCTTTACTTCTGGTTCGACAGGGACCCCAAAAGGGGTCTGTTTAAGCCACGAACATTTGGCCAATGTCAGCCAAGCATTAGCCAACGGGCTCGCTTTAACTCAAGGGGCGCATCTGGTGCTGCTGCCACTGTCCACCTTGCTAGAGAACATCACCGGAATTTACGTGCCTTTATTGCTTGGCCTGCCGTCCATCATTCTGCCAGGCCACAAAGTGGGGTTATTAGGCTCAAGCCAATTTGACCCTGCTCTCTTTGCCAAGGCTCTGGCGCACTATCACCCAGCCACACTGGTGCTTACCCCCGCCTTGTTGATGGCATTGATTGGCGTGGTTCACGCCAAGCCAGAACTTGCCCATTCACTGCACTTTGTCGCGGTAGGCGGCGCAAAAGTCGCCGCGGGGCTGATTCATCAAGCTCATAGCCTCGGCATTCCTGCCTTTGAAGGCTATGGTTTATCGGAATGTGGCTCGGTGGTTTGCTTGAATTTGCCCCAGAATCATCAAGTGGGCAGCTGTGGACAGCCGCTGCCCCATTGCCAAGTTCGTATTTCTGACGATGGTGAATTGCTGGTCAAAGGCAACAGCGCGTTAGGCTATTTGCAACAGCCTTTTGAGCAAGAGTGGTTAGCCACTGGGGATCTCGCCAGCATCGATGAAGACGGCTTTGTCCACCTTTCTGGCCGCAAAAAAAACCTCATCATCACCGCTTACGGACGCAATGTTTGCCCTGAGTGGCTTGAATCTCAAGCGCAAATTTTCTTGCCCGGACAGCCTTTTATTGTCACAGGGGATGGCCAACAGGCGCTTTGCGCCATCGCCCAACCGAGTTCGCAGCTTGCGCAGCAGCTCATCAGCTTAAACGCATCGTTACCAGACTACGCACGTATCCATTATTTGATTGAGGTTGAACAACTCACCACGATCAGTAACTGGTTTACGGCCAATGGCAAGCTGCAACGACAAAACGTGGAGCGCGATGCCGCTTTTCTGCTTGCGCAGCAGCCAACCCATTTTTTACAACATCCGGTTCAGATCACCGAACTCACCAAACAGCCGACAACTTTGCCCACGGAGGTGCCCATGCACACATTCTTCGACCAACTCAAACAACACACACTCACTGCACAGCAAGAGATGTTACAAGCACCGGTGATCGGCCAAGTGATGAGTGGCGCGATTTCCAAATCCCTCTATGTTGCGTTTCTCACCCAAGCTTATCACCACGTTAAACACACGGTGCCACTTCTCATGGCATGTGGGGGGCGCTTATCCGGCCAATACGAGTGGGTACGAGAAGCGTTGGCAGAGTACATCGACGAAGAAAAAGGGCACCAAGAGTGGATCTTAAACGACATTCGCGCCTGTGGTGGTGATGCCATTGCAGTGAAAAACAATCTTGGCGAAGGCAAAGCGGGACGCGCCATTGAGTTGATGGTGGCTTATCTCTATCACCACATCGATCGCCACAATCCGCTCGCCCTGTTTGGCATGGTGTGGGTATTGGAAGGCACCAGTGTCGGCATTGGCGGTCAAATGGCTCAGCAAATTCAACGCACTTTGCAACTGCCTAACGAAGCGATGAGTTACCTCACCTCGCACAGCGTGCTCGACCAGAGCCACTTGCAGTTTTTTGAACGCTTAATGAATCAAATTACCGATCCAAACGACCAACAAGTGATCATCGACTCCGCCAATATGGTCTTTTCACTCTACGGTGAAATGCTGCGTTCGTTAGGCGAGCATACACAGCAACAAGCGGCTTAAGGAGGCACTATGCAACTTTCTCAGGCAAACATATTGCTCACTGGCGCCACTGGCGGCATTGGCCAAGCAACGGCAAAAACCCTCGCAAGGCTCGGTGCAAACGTAATTTTGCAAGGACGCAATGAGCAAAAACTGCGCGCCTTAAAAAATCAGCTCTCCGGTGCAGAACGCCACCACATTTTGTTGGCCGATCTGGCGAGTGAAGAGGGCATCGCAGCCGTGAATCGCTTTGCGCAGCAACACTATGAGAATCATCAGCGCATCAATGTGTTGATCAACAACGCAGGCTGCAACGCGTTTGCCCCCTTGAGTCAGCGAAGCGCCCACGAGCTTGAACAAGAGCTCAAACTCAACTTGCTGACGCCAATGTTGCTCAGCCAAGCGGCGCTCTCTTGGCTGAGCCGCCCTGGCATTATCCTCAATATTGGCTCGACGTTTGGCTCTATTGGCTACCCTGGTTACAGCAGCTACTGCGCGGCCAAAGCGGGGTTGCATCGCTTTAGCGAAGCGCTTGATCGAGAGCTGACGGCAGAGGAAATCCGCGTGCTCTATCTTGCCCCTAGAGCCACTTCAACATCACTCAACTCCGAGGCCGTGGTGCAGATGAACCAACAGTTGGGTAATCGTAGTGACGACCCACAAGTGGTCGCTGACCACATCGTCCTCATGCTGGAAAAAGAGATCGCGGCCAAGTGGATTGGCTGGCCAGAAAAGCTCTTTGCCCGGCTCAATCAACTGCTGCCCAGCGCTGTAGCCAACGCCATTCGCAAACAGCAACACACCATTGAACAGTTCATCAACCGAACCAGTCACTGAAAAGGAGTTCGCTATGAAACGTATTTTAACGACCTCGAGCATCTTAGCGCTCAGCATGCTTTCCGCCAGCAGCTTTGCTGTCACCCCATTGCAGGATGTGCAAAGCAAATGGGCGGTATGCCAATATCAGGTTGAAGATGAGGATCAAAAAATCAAGTGTTTAGAAAACTTGATCATGCATAATACCGCCATGTTGCAGCAGATGCCTGACAACCCCGAACTCACCGTTTGGTTAGCCATCAATAAGGCCTCTCTTGCCGGCGCAGAAGGTGGGTTAGGTGCATTATCCTTAGCCAAAGAAGCCAAAGCGCTGCTTGAAAAAGTGATTGCCACCGCCCCAAATACACTCGATGGCTCGGCCTACACCAGTTTGGGCTCGCTCTACTACAAAGTCCCTGGCTGGCCACTGGGCTTTGGCGACGACGAAAAAGCGGAAGAAATGTTGAAAAAAGCGTTAGAGATCAACCCAAAAGGCATTGATCCCAACTATTTTTATGGAGACTTTCTCGCAGAGGATGGCAGACGCACAGAGGCCAAAGTCTATTTGACCCGCGCCAAACAAGCCGAGCCACGACTCAATCGACTCTTGGCTGATAAAGGCAGACAACTTGAAATTGATGCCGCATTGGAGAAACTGAAATAAATCATGCGATTACTACTGATTGAAGACGACACACTGCTTGGCCAATCCATGGTGACTTCGCTAAGTCGCCATGGCTATACGGTCGATTGGTTAGAAAAAGGCTCGGGCGTCACCAGCGCACTGAAAACCGAAGATTTCACGGCGGTGATCCTCGATTTAACCTTACCGGATATCGATGGCTTAGACGTGCTGCGCAACATTCGCAGCGCTGGCTTCAACTTGCCAGTGGTGATTTTGACCGCCAGAGACGACATCAAAGATCGCGTTCAAGGCTTAGACCGCGGCGCGGACGATTATCTGGGCAAACCTTTTGCGCTCGAAGAGTTGTTGGCCCGTTTGCGAGTGGTGATTCGTCGTCAATCTGGCAGCGCTACGGAAGTGATTGACGTGGGCGAACTGAGCCTTTCCCTTTCCGATCAGTCCATTCGTTATCAAGAGGCCGTTTTAAAACTGACGCGCAACGAGTTCAAAATCCTTGCGGCGTTAATGACCAATGCCGGACGAGTGATGAGTAAAGATCAGTTACAGCAGTCTCTACACGGTTGGGATGACAGTGCCAGCGACAACGCCATTGAAGTACACATTCACAACTTGCGCAAAAAGGCACCCAACGTGCCGATAAAAAACATTCGTGGCGTGGGGTACATCATTGAAAAGTAGCCAACCCTTCTCCATCAAGCGACGCTTAACGCTCTCTGTGAGTTTGCTTTCCTGCTTCTTGCTGATCATGACCATGTATTTCAGCTACAGCTCTGCGCAGCATGAAGTGGGAGAAGTGTACGATGCACGCTTGGGTCAAACAGCAAAACTGATGTTGATGGCATGGTCCATCGCACCCGAGAAAGACAGCCTGCAGCAGCACCAACAACAGTTTGAGCAGTGGCGCACCAACTTACGCCGCCTCGCTCGAGAAGATGATGACGAAGGCACCGCATTTGGCCATCCTTACGAGCAAAATCTGGTGTTGCAGTTTTTCCGTCATGGCGATCTGATTTGGAGCTCCGATTCATCGTTGGCGGCGCTAGGCTCAGAGAAGCAAAAAAACGGCTTTCGTGATACTCAGATGAATGGCGAACGTTGGCGTATTTTTCAGCTTTCTTCCCCTCCCGATTCCGGCCATTCTGAGTGGATTGTGGTGGCAGAAAATCATCGCATTCGCAATGAAATCATCAGTGAAATTGCCCTTTCGACCGCTCTGCCACAACTCATTTTGCTGCCCGCTTTGTTGGTTTTGCTACTTTGGTTAATCGATAAACATTTTCACCCTATTGAAGAGCTGAGAACGGCGATCAGCCATCGCAGTGTCAGCAAACTCGACCGAATCAACGTAGATCACCCTACCCTAGAACTTGACCCACTGGTTGATACTCTCAATCAGTTGTTAAACGAGTTGGAACAAGCGTGGCAACGAGAAAAACGCTTTACGCGCACCGCGGCTCACGAGCTGAAAACCCCTCTCACTATTTTGCGCCTGAATGCAGAGAATGCTCTCGCCAGCGAGAGCCCGCAGCAACTTTCTCACGACCTCAATAACATCCTCAAAGGCATCGACCGTACCGACCGTTTGATTCACCAGTTATTGACCTTGGCCAAGGTAGATAACGCGAGTGATCTGGCGTGCGACAGCATCGAACTCGATAAGCTGCTGCAAAGTGTGATGGCGGACATGGCGTTGTTGGCCTTAAAGCAGCAACAAGAGCTCAGTTTGCAGAGCGAAGAAGTGTTGTTGCAAGGTGACAAAACTCTGCTCGAAGCGCTGTTTCGCAACCTACTGGATAACGCAATTCGCTACTCGGGCGCACAAAGCGAAATTGACATCAGCGTAGTGGAAACCCATCAATATGTGGACGTGTTGGTGGCCGATAATGGCAGTGCAATTGACGAAGCCAGCCGCGGCAAGTTATTCGAACCCTTCTTTCGCGCCAACAGTGAAAAAGGCGATGGTGCGGGTTTGGGCATGGCAATTTGCCAAGACATTGCCAAATTACATAACGCCACACTCGAATTGCTCCCTCGCAGCGAGCATCGCAATGTCTTTCGTGTGCGCTTTTGGCGAACTCACCCGTAAGTGCCAACAGTGCAAACAGAGCCAACGGGCATAAGAGGCAACATATCACGACAAAAAGGCGCAGTTCGCGCCTTTTCTCTAATTTTTCTGGTTGCAATTAGGCTATCGCAATCACTCAAAATACTTACGATACAAGGCTTGGGTCCAGCCTTCCATTTCCATTTGATGAAGAGCTTGCCGGAACTCATCAATCACCGAACCGGGCACTAACTCCATCGGCATGTTGTTCCAAGCTAAAGGTAAGTTGGGGTCATAGGCCGGATTCTCTTGGCCTTGAAACAAAGCAGAATTGCGACTAAATCCCGCCCAAGAAGGTGAGCTGCGATCAACAAACTGAGGGTGAATCATCATATCGTTTAGGCCCTCCGTTTTGAGGTAGTAACGTAAAGTGTCTTCCTCATAGACATAGAAGTCCGCTCGTCCACGACGTAAAAAGGTCATGGCTCGTCCTACGTCTAGTTCAGAAACCGTAAACTGATTCATTTTCGAGGTATCGCGCCCCACAAGGTAATCAGGATTTCCCAGCGCCACCAGTTGCATAACCCCGTCAAGGCTGGTTGCCTGCGTCATGAGTGGCCGTCCCTTGAGCGTGACCGCCACGTCACGTTGATAAGTGCCATTGGGTACCCAATAAGCGTATTTCGCGCGCTCCAAATCAAAAGCGAAACCGGGGTAGAAATCGATCTCACCCGCTTCTAACGCCAACAATACTCTCAGCTTGGGCAAGCGCACCACTTTGAGCTTTGCACCAATCCGCTTGGCGGCCTCATCATACAGCTCGAAGTAGAAACCATCATCACTGGGTTCCGCATGAATGTAGGGCATTTTTTCCGTCGTGCGGTAGCCCATGATGATCTCTGTCGTGGCCAAGCTGGGATAGATAAATCCACATAAAAGCAGCAACAATCCAAAGCGCATGATCTTTCCTCTGGCAGTTTATGACTCCATCAGAATAACCATAGACCATCTCGCAGAGATTAACGTTCTTTGCTCTTCTATAGTGCCTGTCTCATCGCATGGGCAATCACCTCAAAGCGTGCTGGCAGAGTGCGCGCTTTTTTGCTGATTAAGTAAAGAGATTCCTCCACTCGCTGAGCGCTTGGGTAGATGGCCAAATGCTCAGTCAATGAAAATTGGCTCATTGCCGAGTGAGGCAATACCGTGAAGCCAAGACCTTGAGCGACGGGCAATAAAATTTGGCTAAGTTGATTCACATAGCCCCTTGCTGGAATGTGTCGCGTGTCCATTTGGCTTTGATCCGTTTCACCACACAAAGTCAAATAAAGCTCTAAATAATGGTGGGCATCCGGGTGTTCAATGAGCCCTAACGCGATTATGTCGTCCAATGTTTTCCCTTGATATTGAGCTGGATAAAACAGACACAGTTCATCGGTGCCCATTTTTTCAACCTCAAACAAGGCAGGTTGAGGAAGGTGAGTAACAATGCCTAAATCGACATCGCCATTGAGCACTTCTTGGATGATTTTATGATTAGGCGCCACTTCCAACTGCGGAATCAGTTCTGGGTATTTACATTGTAAATCGAGCAATTGCGGATAAAGTTTTAACCCCAGCGCCCCAGAACACGCCACCCGGAAGACACCCGCATGTGGGTTGTCAAACTGCAAACTTTGCAGCAGTTCTGCTTGCTCACTTTCTAACTGCTTTGCGTATTGATAGACGCGTAGCCCCGCTTCGGTGATTTCAAAACTCTTCTTATCACGCTCAATGAGCGCAGCGCCACAGCTCTCTTCTAACTTGCGAATGTGTTGGCTGACGCCCGGCTGAGTCATAAAAAGCTTTTCAGCGGTTTTGGTAAAGTGGCCAACCTCAATCAAGGTTTTAAAGGTCGTCAACCAAACTGGATTTAACATCGCTTGCCCACCTACATTGCTGCTCAATAATAAAAACAAAAAATTATTAAAATAATAAATTATGATAATTTCAAGTAATAATTCTAACTCCCTATACTCTCTCCATCGAAACAGATTAGCCAATCACAACGGATTAACTAATCGAATCTAATCAACGAAAAGAACCAACAAGAGCTTGGAGAAGAACGATGAAAATGAATCACGTAGGCATCATGGTCGGCGACATGGACAAAGCGGTAGAATTTTACACCCATGCACTTGGCCTAAAAATCGTCATGAACAACACCAAAGTGGTGGAAGAACGTGAAAGCGCCATCGGTAGAATGTGTATTGCAGTATTTGGCGAAGGCTTTAAGGGCTTTAACATCGCCCACCTCGTCACTACCGACGGCATTGGCGTTGAACTGTTTGAAATGAAAGAGCGCCAAGAGCGTCACGTTGTGGACTTCTCTCGCCTTGGTATCTTCCACTTCTGTCTACAAACCGACGATTTTGAAGGCGTCATTAAACGCACAGAAGAGTTTGGCGGCAAAGTGCGTATGGACATCATGCGTTACCACCCAGAAGACGACAGCAAGCCTGCGAAGATGGTCTACCTAGAAGACCCATTTGGTAACTTGTTTGAGCTTTACTCGCACACCTACGAAGAAACCTACGCCTCAGATTACGAGTAATCAGGTATAAAAATGGGTTAGCGTAAAAAATGGATTAGCCGAAAAGCTAATCCATTTTTATTTCAAGCACATGGCAGGGCTATCACTCGGTGCTGCCGTTTTTGTCCGTCCTATTTAGGCTCCAACAACAACGTCATTCGTTTCGTACCTTCGCCAAAAGTATTCTTCGCTCTTTGTTGAACCTCTTCCAGCGTGATGCTTTGTGCGGTTTGCTCATAGTTCAGCAGGGCATCAATCCCGTAGTGGTTAATCAAATAACGGGTATAGAATCCGTTACGAAAGCGTGGATCGCTGTCCAGTGATCTTAAGTCAACACTGAGCTGTTTTGCCGCGGTGTCCACTTCCTCTTGCGTGATATTTTTCGCCAACTCAGCAATCACTTGTTCGATTTGCTGGTCCATCAACTTAGCGTCTTTGGGCGCTATCTGCAACTCAAAGAACCAATCTGACACCGTTTCTTGGTCTTGCATCATCGGATACACCGCTGGGCTGTAATCCAAACTCGCTTCTTCACGCAGTTGCGTGAGCACTCGCGCCAAACTGATTCTTTGCAGCATGTCTTCGATAAACATATCTTTGCCCACTTTTGCTGCAACGTGAGGATTCAACACGCGTACTAAATGCAAGGTTGACTTCTCACTGCCCTCTTTCACCACGCTGTAAGCCGGTAAGTTGTCTTTATACACAACGGCATAATCCAACGCTGGCGCGGGTTGCATCTCGATAGACGCCACATATTGTCTCAGCAATGGCGCCACTTGCTCTGGCGTAAGATCGGCAATCAGCACCATTTTGAAACCACGATTTTGACCAAACAGCGTCTGATGAATCGCGTCGATTTGCTCCACGGTCACGGGGCTCACTTCATCCGCCGTCACGAGGCGATGTCGAGTATGATCTGGATAAGAAGACTGATTGCCCTTCAAGACCAACTGACCAACACCGGATTTCAAATAAGCTGAACGGTTTTGCTCAAACTCTTTCTTCACGGCCTGAAGTTGGCGAGGATCGATATTGATTTCTGTAGCAAGGTTGTAGAGCGCATTCAAGGTGATGGCCAATTTTTCTTTGGCACCTATCATTTCCACTCCATGATAGGTGGTGCCCAAAATAGGATTGAGCATCAAATCATTTTTGCGCAAGTAGCTGTCCAGTTCCGTGCCGGAAAAATCCCCCAAGCCGCTGCGAACGGCGGTATGGGTTGCTAATTCATAGGCGGGATACAAACTCGGATCAATCGCAGCTTTGCCACCGAGGCTGGCAAAGTTGATGTAAGCGCGATCACCCGCTTTGCTGTCTTGCTGGAACCAGACTTCGACACCATTGGAAAGCGAATAGACTTTGAAACCACCTTCATGGTCTTGAACATCGACAATTTGCCCAGCCTGCTGCGGCTGAAGAAAACCTTCATCTTTCGCTGCAAGGGTTAATGGCTTCACTCCAGGGCGTTGATACGCTTCGGCGATTTTCATTGGTGTGGTTGCCCACGTTGCCATGCGATCACCAGGCCCGAGTCCCATTATGAATGGCACGGGTTGATCAAGTACGCCTTGCAACTGATTGTTGGCCGTTTCAAGGGAATTCAGCGCAATAAATTGGGTAAGATTGGCTTGATAATCTTGCTTCGATTGAGTGACGTTGTTTTGGTCCAAATCGATCATCCGGCTATCAGCGAAATGAAAGGGCTTACGTTGCTGCCAATCGCTTTCCAAATTCGTCAACTCGCTACGATAACCAGACATCACGCTGTCGAGCTCTTGTTGGCTAACACCATAGTCGCGCAGCGACGCCAATGTCTCAACAAACAAACGGTGCATGTCGTGTCGTTGGCCCGGCGAAAACGACACCCCACCTGCGATCAGGCGGCTGTAGTTGTTGGCAAACGCATTGGCGTAGGCGTACTGAAACGGCTCCGCAGCATCATTGAGCACCGAATAGAGACGCTGTTGAATCAACTTAGCACTGACATCGTCATGCCACATCTGTTGTTGTTGCGCTTGTGTACGCATGCCAACAAACCCGCGGTCGATAGCAAAATGGACACTTGGCGATTCCATCACGCTGCTAAACAGCACTCTCGGCTCTGTTTTTACTGGAATGTCACGGCGTTTCTCAACGGTGTTGTTGGCCGTTGCCTGCCAACTGGCAAACTTTTCATCAATGATGGTGGCGATCTCTTCAACGCGAACATTACCGGTGATGATCAACTCAGAGTATTGCGGTTGATACCAAGTTTGGTAGAAGGACTTCAAGGATTCTGCCGTGGCATTTTCAATGGATTCTTGATCGCCAATCGGATCATGCTTCTCATAAACAGTGCCATCAATGGAAGCGTAGTAAGCATTAAACGAAAAGGATGTATCTTCAGGTCGTGAGCGTCGCCACTCGCCTAAAATCACGCCTTTCTCTTTCTCCACCTCTTGTGGTGCAAACTCGATGCCGTCACTGACATCGCGCATCCAAGTGAGAGCGTCTTGCAAATGAGCCGCGTCATTAAGCTCAAGTTTGTAGGTGGTTTGCTGATACGCGGTAAACGCATTGATGTCAGCGCCAAAACTGCCACCCGCTTGAGCGAACAGTTTGATCACCTCGTTACCCGAAAAGTGTTGGCTACCATTGAACGCCATATGCTCCACAAAATGGGCATACCCTTTTTGCTGCTCGTTCTCTTGGAATGACCCAATGTTGACCGTAAAACGCAGCGAGATTTCCTGATCATCCGTCGGGTAAATGTGGTATTTCATGCCATTGGGCAACTGACCAACGCTCCAGTTGGCGTCTTGTTGCAATGGCGTGGAGTTGGGGGTTAAAGCACAACCTGACAGTAGTAATGCTGGGAAGAACAACATATTTCGCATAAATCTCGTCCCTAGTAATAATTCTCTTAGAGAATATATCGCCATCGTCCTATTCAACCTATTTTATAGAGTTACGATGGCGTTTTTTCAGGACATCAATCGCAAAATTCGTGTCAGAGACTTTTCCTCATAGCGCGTAAAATCTGTCTATTCTTATTAGTGATAATTAAAATAATTAGAGTGGTCGCTATGATGATTTTGAGCCGTTTTTTTGCGTTTCTGCGCTCAGCACTGTTTGTGCTGGCTTTATTCCCATCCTTCCCTATTTTGGCCGACACTGGCGCGCAAGAAATCGACTATCTGCCCATGACGGTCGGACTTTTAGGCGGGCTGGCGATTTTCCTCTACGGCATGGAAAAAATGTCGGATGCGCTCAAACGTGCCGCAGGCAATAAGATGAAACAGTGGCTGGCTAAACTGACCACCAACCGCGTTGCAGGGGTACTGACGGGCACGGGCATTACGGCGATCATTCAATCCTCGTCGGTGACTACGGTGCTGCTGGTCGGTTTTATTTCTGCCGGATTAATGTCGCTACCGCAAGCGGTTGGGGTCATCATGGGGGCCAACATCGGCGCCACGGTCACCGCGCAAATCATTGCCTTCAAAGTCACTAAGGCGGCGTTAGTGATGGTCGCAATTGGTTTTATGATGTTTTTCACTTCGAAAAAGGAAACCACCCAACACTACGGCAACATGTTGTTTGGCCTCGGTTTGATCTTTCTTGGGATGAACTTGATGAGCGAAGCGATGGCGCCGCTGCGAAGCTATCAACCCTTTATTGATTTGATGGCGCACATGGATAACTTGTTGCTGGCAATCCTTATTGCCGCTGCCTTTACGGCTTTGGTCCAATCCTCATCTGCCACCACAGGGATTGTGATTGTGCTTGCTGGCCAAGGTTTTATTCCACTCGATACTGGGATTGCACTGGCAATGGGGGCCAATATCGGTACTTGCGTCACTGCCGTGTTGGCTTCGATTGGAAAACCAAGAGAAGCGGTACAAGCGGCGACCATCCACATTATTTTTAATGTCATGGGTGTGGTTATTTGGCTGCCACTCATCGGGATATTAAGTGAACTTGCGATGTTTATCTCACCCCTGCATCCTGAGCTCGTGGGTGCTGAGCGAATGGCCGCCGAGTTACCTCGCCAGATCGCCAATGCCAACACTCTGTTTAATGTGTTAAACACCTTGATCATGCTTCCGTTTGCCAGCGTGTTTGTATGGCTGGTTCGAAAACTCTTGCCCCATACGTCAACAGAAAAAAGCGAAGCCTCCATTCAAACCAAGTACATCAACGATGCCTTTTTGCCAACGCCCGATATCGCGTTAGATCAAGCGCAACTCGAGCTCGGCCGAGTTGGCAGAAGGGTGTGTAATATGCTCAACATGCTGCCCCCTCTCGCGCCAGAATGTAAAGATGCCAACGAAACAAGCTTAGTTCGTGAAAGCCTTAACCAGATCGAATTGATTGAAGAAGAAGTTGATCAACTGCACAGCACCATTCTGTCTTATTTGGGTCGCTTGCGCCGCGAGCCGCTCTCCGATGCGCAAAGCGCGCGACAAATCAAACTGATCAGCATCACCGATCAATTGGAAAGCATCGCTGATTTGGTGGTGAACTCCTTACTCCCTTTGGCTTACAAGGCGCTCAACGACGATATTGTGGTCAGCCCACAAATGCGCACCACCTTGGATACGGTGCAAGACAAAGTGAACCGAACCTTGCTCGATTGCGTCAATGCGATTCGCCGCGATGACCCCGCCACCGCTCAGCTAGTCTTGAATGCCAAACGCGAGCTGAACTCGCTGATTGATGCGGTGTTGGCGCACCAAGCGCAACGTTTATCGGAAGAACAGCCCAACCGCCTGCGGATTTTCCGTTATGAAATGGAATGGGTGGAAACACTCAAACGCATTTATACCCTTACTAAGCGCATTTCTAAGCTGCAATTGCGTCAGCGTGATATTTCAACCCCGACGCAAGGTTAGCCTCACAGTTTTGTGTTTGCTCCAAAGGGAATTTGGCCGGAAGGACAACGGCTCCACGAAACTCGACTAAACTTTAAGCACAAGAGTGCATATTGGTAATGCAACGTTAGTGTTAAAGCACGTCAGCAGTCTAGGAGTCGACAATGGAAGCGATCAAACCTGCAATGCATGAACCGTTTTGCGTGGATCTCAAACACGCGTTGATCTGGGTGGCACGTGCCTTAGATTATGTCGGTATGGACGATCTTCACCACAACCATAGAGTCGCTTACACCGCGTATGAGTGTGCAAAACTGCTTGGTTGGGAGAAAAAGAAACAAGAATTCAGCTTCTTAGCGGGCTTAATTCACGACTGTGGCGTCTCCCAGACGGCGGAACATTCGCATCTCATCAGCGACATGATCCCCAGCGAAAGCGAGCAGCACTGCCGAGTGGGTTTTCAAGCCCTCGAACAATGCGATATGCTGGCGCAGTTTGCCAACATCATTCTCTATCACCATACCGATTGGCTCCATTTGCAGCACGCGCCAATCAGCCCCTATGAGAAAGATGTCGCCGCGCTCATTTACTTAGCCGACCGGCTAGACTTCTTGCGAGCCAAATACTTAAGTCATACCCAACCAGATCTCATCACCTTGTACAAAAAGGCGATCAGTGAGGAACTGTATTTTTACCGTGGCACACTCTTCTGCCCGACCTTTGTTGACGCGTTGGTCACACTGATCCACCGAGATGGTTTTTGGTTTGCGATGGACTCAACCCATATCGAAACCGTCCCGTTCTCTTTTAGCCAATTGAAATGGTTACATCAAGATCTGTCGATTTCCGCTCTGATTCAACTGGGCCGTTTTATTGCTGGCATCGTCGATGCGAAAAGCCCGTTTACGTACCAACACTCCTTAAAAGTGGCCGAGTTAAGTGAGTACTTAGCCCTGCAAATGGGCCTTCCCAAATCCACCAGCAAGCTGATTTACGTTGCAGGTTTGGTGCACGACATTGGCAAGTTGAGAACGCCCGATAGCATCTTGCACAAAGAAGGGCCACTGAGTGAGATCGAATACATCCACATTAAGCGTCATACCGTTGATACCGCCGTCGCACTCAATATGATTTTCCCTCATTCCAATATCGCCCAGTGGGCGGCCAATCATCATGAAAGGCTCGATGGCAGTGGCTACCCGTACAACAAAACCGCTGAGCAACTTGATTTACCATCACGCATCATTGCGATTGCCGATGTTTTCCAAGCCCTGTCGCAAAACCGTCCCTATCGAAGCAAGTTGTCGCCACAAGAGATCACCGACATCATGTGGCCAATGGTGGAACAAAACCAGTTGGATGGCGATGTGTACGCAAAACTCGAGCAGAACTTAAACCACTGCTATGCCATGAGTACGGCGCTGTCGTTGAAGGTCTCTGAGGGAGAAACATCGGTTGATGAAGCGAGCTCACTCGTATATTCGCAATAAACATGCATCGAAGAAGAGCCATAAAAACGTCATAACAAAATCGATAAAAGAAAACCGATAAAAAAGCCCCTCCAATCTAGGAGAGGCTTATTGCTGTTGACTGCTCTCACCAATTCAATGATGAGAAAGACAGAGCGTTAAGGTTGCGTTGCGAGTGCTTGGTCGATGTCACTGGCGCTGTGGCGCTCTTCCACCATCTCCCACGATTCGCCCCAGGTTTTATTGACGATACGGCCACGTTTTACTGCGTCACGTTGTTCAATGTCGTTCGCCCAACGCACCACGTTCTGGTAGCTCGCCACGTCTAAAAACTCAGCCGCATTGTACAGTTTGCCCAGCACAAGGTTGCCATACCAAGGCCAAACCGCAATGTCAGCAATCGAATATTCATCACCACCGAGATAACGATGTTTCGCCAATTGCTTATCCAGCACGTCTAATTGACGCTTGGCTTCCATGGTGAAGCGGTTAATCGGGTATTCAAACTTCTCTGGCGCATAAGCGTAGAAATGGCCAAAACCGCCCCCCAGATAAGGCGCTGAACCTTGCAGCCAGAATAGCCAGTTCATGACTTGAGTACGCGCCGCTAAATCTGTAGGCAACAACTTGCCAAACTTCTCGGCGAGATAAACCAGAATATGGCCCGATTCAAACACATTAATTGGCTCAGCTGCGGAGCGGTCAACCAAGGCGGGAATTTTTGAGTTGGGATTCACCGCGACAAAGCCTGACGAAAACTGATCCGCATCGCCAATCTTGATGATGTGCGCATCGTATTCGGCTTCTTTCACGCCAAGAGCCAACAACTCCTCCAGCATGATGGTCACTTTCTGACCATTGGGTGTACCCATAGAGTAAAGCTGGAGTGGGTGTGAGCCAACTGGCAGCTCGCGTTCAAATCTCGCACCCGAATCTGGACGGTTGATGCTCGCCCACTGACCGCCGTTTTCTTCATTCATGGTCCAGACTGCTGGAGGAGTATAGGTATTTGCCATGATGTGTCCTTTTTTGGTTTGGAGGTAATTACCTGTTTAATATCAGTCCTTAGACCTCAAATTAAAAGGAATACTTTCCAACGAAACTCGTCTTAACTAGAACGATCGGTTATATATCTTTTCTGAGCTCACTACCCGCCTCAATCACGCCTTTTATAACCCCATCAGGATGTACTTACTTTCCATGTAATCATCCATGCCAAGGAATGAACCTTCTCTCCCTAAGCCCGATTCTTTCACGCCACCAAACGGCGCAACCGTGGTGGAAATCAATCCTTCATTGACACCGACAATGCCCGCTTCAAGCGCTTCCGACACGCGCCAAGCTCGTGAGAGTGATTGTGTATAGAAGTACGCGGCAAGGCCAAAATCGGTGTTGTTGGCACGCTCCAGCACTTCCTCTTCGCTATCAAAGACAAACAGTGGCGCCATTGGGCCAAAGGTTTCTTCCTGCGCCACCAGCATCTCATCCGTCACGCCACTGAGCACCAAAGGCTGCACAAGTCGACTGCCTGCCGTGGGTAGTTGACCACATTCAATTTGCGCCCCTTTGCTTTGGGCGTCTTCGACGTGTTGCACCACCTTAGCGACTGCGGCATCGTTGATTAACGGGCCAATATTGACACCTTGCTCAAAGCCGTTGCCCACTTTAAGCGCCGAGACTTTCGCCACCAGTTTTTGACAAAATTCAGAATAAACCGAGCGCTGAACATAAAGGCGGTTTGCACAGACGCAAGTTTGCCCAGCATTGCGGAATTTGGCGATCATTGCCCCTTCAACGGCGGCATCCAAATCGGCATCTTCAAAGACGATAAACGGGGCATTGCCACCCAGTTCAAGCGAGAGCTTTTTGATGTTGTCTGCCGATTGACGCATCAGCAGTTTTCCTACCGGCGTTGAGCCCGTGAACGATAATTTACGAACGCGCTTGTTACTCGTTAGTTCGCCACCAATCGCGACCGCATCGCCGGTGATCACGTTAAATACCCCAGCAGGAAAACCCGCTTTTTCTGCCAGCACAGCCAGTGCAAGTGCGGTGAAAGGTGTATCCGGCGCGGGTTTTAAAATCACCGGGCAACCCGCCGCAAACGCTGGGCCGCATTTGCGGGTGATCATCGCCGCGGGGAAGTTCCAAGGCGTAATCGCAGCCACCACGCCGATCGGCTCTTTGGTCACCAAAATCTTGGCGTTTGCTTTATGGCTCGGCACGAGCGTCCCATAGGCTCTGCGTGCCTCTTCAGCAAACCATTCAATAAAACTGGCGGCATAAAGCACTTCTCCCTTCGCTTCTGCCAATGGCTTACCTTGTTCCAACGTCATGATGTGGGCCAACTCATCGCAGTGTTCGAGGATCAACTGATGCCAACGATGCAGTAGATTGGCCCGTTCTTGTGCCGTGAGTGCTTTAAACTGCTGAAACGCTTTGTCTGCACCCGCGATCACTTCTTGGGTCTCCTTTTCCCCCATATTCGGCACCGTACCAATCACTTCATCGTTAAAAGGATTGGTAATGGTCATGGTTTGCGGCGCGCTGCGCCATTCACCGAGCAGATAACATTGCTGCCTGAATAATGAATTCATACTGGATTCCTATTGAGCGTGGGAATGCCGTACACCTGCACGGCACTCAGTGTCGATGCCCCAATTATAGAGGGCCTAAGCGAAGACACTATACGCCGAATCATCGTGATTCCTAGTGGTGCGAAAACGGGATGGCTGAGAAAAACGTTCTCCTGACAAAAACAGTGCTAATCTTTTAAAGTAAAACCCTTAGAAGCTCAAACTTGTAAGAGACTGATATGAATAGTGATAATTTGGACACCAACGTTATTGGCTGTGCACGCTGCCAAGCTCATGAATCCCTAAGTTTTGAATTCTCGATGGCCTTTCAACCGATTGTCGATATTGTGCGTAAGGAAGTGTTTGCTTACGAAGCGCTCGTTCGAGGCGTTAATGGTGAAAGCGCGTGGAGCATGTTGTCTAAAGTGTGTGATGAAAACCGATACCAATTTGACCAAGCTTGTAGAGTCAAAGCGATAGAATGGGCTGCGAAATTGAATTTAAAAACAAAGCTCAGTATCAACTTTCTTCCAAACGCCATCTATCAACCAGAAAGATGCATCCGAACCACACTCGAAGCCGCTAAACGGTTCAACTTTCCTGTCGAAAACATCATGTTTGAGTTTACTGAAGTCGAAAAATACGAAGATGCTAACCATGTAAGAAGAGTGGTCGAATATTACCAATCACTCGGATTCTTAACCGCGATTGATGATTTTGGCGCGGGCTACTCAGGGCTAAACCTGTTGAGCGATTTTCAAACCGACATTGTCAAGCTCGACATGCACTTGATTCGCAATATTCATCGCGATGATAAACGACAGCAAATTGTTCAACACTGCATTGCGATGTTGAAGGATTTGAACATCACCCCGTTAGTTGAAGGGGTAGAAAATGCAGAAGAGCTTGAGTGCTTGAGAGCAATGGGTATCTCTCTTGTTCAGGGTTATTTGATCAGTAAACCGGGATTTGAGTCGCTGCCACAACCCAACTTCAGTGCGTTTGAACGCTCTTTTTAAGATCCTCCCATCTCCATAGAGGAAGGGGAATGAAGCGCACTCTCACACTTATTCGATCAACAACATGCGATGTTGAACATCCATCACCATCGAGTACAAACTGAAAAGGAATGAAAAATGGCAGAAATTCCCATCCCCAAATCCCTACATGAAGTCTTGGGAGAAAAACAATCCCTATTGGAGATCGTCTCCATCTTCGCTTTTGCTTTTGTAGGAAGTGCCGCAATTTATGGGGTCTTGTATCGCCCATCTTCGCCAGAGGTTACTTGGCAGGTGGCGATGGGCTTCATTCTCATCGTCGATGTACTTGCTGGTTGTGTTGCTAATTTTACGAGAGGCACCAACCTGTATTACGCCTCTCGACGCAGCAGCCGTTTCATGTTCATCGCCATCCATTTCCATGTTATTGCGATTGCTTGGCTGCTCGGAGAATCGATACTGTTGGCTTGGATGGTCTGGGTTTACACAATTACATCGGCTCTGGTGGTGAACTCACTCAACGGCCATCGTTTGCAACTGTTTGTCTCAGCCTGCTTGATGTGTTTTGGCTTATTACTGCTCCTGTTGCTGCCATTAGAGCCTTGGTTTTTAGCCTGTTCGCTGTTTTTTATGATTAAGGTTGTTTTTAGCTTTGCGGTGGATCACTACACCAAAATTGAATGAACTTCCTGCTCTAACACTAAGGCGCTGAAAAGTATTGTTTTTCAGCGCTGCATTTGTCTCTCTAATGATTAAATTTTGAATCTTCCCAGCAGGGTATCTAACTGTGCGCATTGCTCATCGAGTCCCTCACAGGCTTGTTGCACCTGCGCCACCATACTGACCATCTGTTTTGAACTGTCAGCAATGTTCTGCACATTCAGGTTTATGTCGGCGCTGACGGCACTTTGCTGAGTCGCTGCAGAGGCAATCTGACTGTTCATGTCGTTCATATGCACAATGGAAGCCCCTATTTGGCCTAATGAATCGGTCGCGTTGCTCGCTCGATGTAGCGTTTCTTCACGGCTATTGGCACTGCGTGACATCACCACGACCGCCTCCTGAGCGCCTTGCTGCAAGCGTTCTATCATCGCTTGTATTTCACCCGTACTGTCAGAAGTACGACTCGCCAGAGAGCGCACTTCATCCGCGACTACCGCAAAACCTCGCCCTTGCTCTCCCGCCCGCGCCGCTTCGATCGCCGCGTTGAGTGCCAACAGATTGGTTTGGTCGGCAATGCCACGAATCACATCAAGCACCGAAGCGATGTTACTTACCTGTAAGTCCAGTCGGTGAATCACTTGCGTCGCACTTTCAATTTCGTCCGACAAATGCTCGATCGATTCCACCGTTTGTTGCACCGTGTGCTGAGCTTGCTCTACCTGCTCACTCGCAAGGAAGCTCGACTGCGCCGCTTCACCTGCGCTATCACTCACGGATTGACTGGTCGCCTGCATTTCATTCACTGCAGCAGCCACGGTGTGGCTTTCTTGTTGCTGCCCATGAGAAAACTGGCTGATTTGCTGTGTCGATTGCAAAATCAAATGCATGTCACTGCGCACGCTTTGCGTTGCCGCCACCACCTCTCCAATGGTGTTGTGAATGCGGCTGGTAAATTGGTTAAAGGAGTGCGCGAGCTCGCCCAACTCATCGTGGCTGCTAATGTCGATACGGCGAGAAAGATCCCCTTCCCCCTCGGCAATATCGCGCATCGCCACCTGAATTTGACGCATCGGCTTCATCACAAAACGCTGAATCACCCAGTAGGCAAACGACACGCTGATCACCACCGCCGCCAGACCAATGAGGATCACGTTGTCGACAAAGTTCTGGCGTTCAACATATTGCTGATTGAGCAACATCAACTCATCATCAATGGCATTACTCAGGGTTTTGAGTTGAGCACGCATCAGCACAAACTCATCGTGAATGTTTTGCTGATTGTTGGCGTAATAATGCTCCGCTAAATCAGGCTGATTAAATATCGGTTCATACAATCCGATCCAACTCTGCGTTATTTTCACCAACCTATTAAGCTCCCCTTGCATTGCGCGAGGAATGAGCTGCGCATCAATTAATTGCTGTACTTTCTTCATTCGCGGAATGGCTTTGTAGGCATTTTCTTTAAACTCCCCGAGATGGTAGTTCTTTTCATCCTGCGATGAAGCCAGCAGCCAACCTTGCACCGCATTGCTTGACTGGTATAAGTCTCGATAGGCATCTTCTAAGCTCATCACCACCGGATACATACCGTTATTAATATCGTCGGCTATTTTGGCTTGTTTCTCGGATAAGGAATAATTAATAAATGAGACGACTAAAAACGTCAGTAAAATAATGCCAACGGGAATCGTCAGCTTGTGTTGAATTTTCATATCATTACCTAATTACTGTTTAGGCATATTGTCTGGAAAAGCCATTTTCCATTCTATGACTGATATAAAAGTTTAATTTCTGCTCAATTTATATTTGAGTCAGGAGTGACTCAAACTCATAAAATAAAGCGATACTGCTATGACACAACAGAAACGCTTGCGCTTTTGATCGCCTCTCACTATAAACAGGTATCCCCTTCGCTTAGGTATTCGCATGCATCTCGCCCTGTTTGATTTCGATGGCACCATCACTCATGAAGATATGTTTTCGCTCTTTTTGAAACACTCTGCGTCTCCCAAGCGAAAATGGCTAGGTCGGCTCGCGATCATGCCGTTTTATGCCCTGTACAAACTCAAGCTGTTGCCCGCACATGTGATGCGCCCGATTGCCAGTTGGGTGGCTTTTTGTGGCCGTAATGCCCACCAACTGCAACAACTGGGGGAGCATTTTGCAGCGGAGGTGATTCCTCATTACCTCCGAGTGGAAGCGATGGAAAAACTGGCGTGGCACCAAGCCAAAGGCGACCGTATTATCTTGGTTTCCGCCTCACTCGACCTTTACCTTGCGCCTTGGTGTAAAAACCAAGGTATTGAACTGCTTTGCAGCGAAATAAGAGTCCACCACGGCACGTTAACTGGCACCTACCTCAATGGCGATTGCAGCAAAACCCGCAAAGTCGCCAGAGTCAAAGCGCATTGCGATATCGACCAATTCCCGCGCATTTATGCCTATGGCGATACCGATGAAGATCGCCCAATGCTGGCTCTGGCAGACGAAGCGTATTTTCAATGGGAGAGAGTTGCGCCGGAGGGGTGATCGATGTCATTCGCTCTTAGCTCGCTCTCGCTAGCCATATCGGGCACAGCCTCTCCGCCCACCCCATTGTTGCGAAATGGAAACACTGTTTTTCCGCTGCTTGCCTTCAAAACACATTTCAAATACCTATAATTCACCACCTTAAAAATACACAAAACATATTCCGCGTTATCTGAATCTTCTGAATCGCTGAACAACTCAGTGCTAAGGGGTGTAACGCGTTTTTTCATTTTCATTGCATAAGAGTGTTTCCTATGAAGCGACATACTTTGGCCGCTTGCCTACTGCTGGCATCACCTATCGCTTTGGCTAAGCAAGGTTTTTACCTTGGTACCGACCAAAGCGTTTCGTTTTATTCCTATCAGAGTGACGATCTCGAGCAAGATTACCGCTACGATGTGAGCCCTAAAAAAGTGGGTGTTGGCATTGGTGCCACATTGGGTTATCAATTTATCGATTGGTTGGCACTGGAAGCGGGCGTATCGTATTGGTTGGCTAACCCTATCAACCAAACCGTGAGCTATTCCTACGGTGAAGGTCATCTGGAGAGAGCGATCATTTCTTTAGAAACCCAAAGCCTCAATCTCAATATTGGTCCTAAGTTTTCTTGGCGTGTGGCCAATAAGCTCAGCCTTTACGGAAAGCCAACACTGCACTACACCACCACAAGCACTGATTGGGACAAATACACGGCGTCTTATATTGACAACTCACTGATCCTGACGAGCAATGAGCGCAAAAAAACGCGCAATAGCACGGTACACAGTGGTATTGAAGTAGGTAGTGAATGGCATTTCACACCACGCTTTTCGATGACGCTCTCTTACCAATATCTGACGGATGCACTCAACGTCGATAGTCCTGAAATTGCGAAAGAGTTTGATCAGCAAGCCATCAAAATTGGCGTGTTGTTCGACATCTAACGATGTGGCCACAAGGAGGTGGCGTATTTGATACTTGATGCTACGAAAAAACTAAGAAATAAAAACGAAGAAGCAAAAAGGAGGCCGCAGCCTCCTCAGTGTTGAAGCATAACAATGCCTTAACGCCAAACGCCCCACTCGCCAGTCGTCCCCGGCTCTTCACCCGTAGTCCACCATTGCGCAGTCCATTCTCGGCCATTGTGGCTAACCACATCACCCGCGACATACACTTTATCTTTGCTCCAACCGTTGGTAGGTAACGTCGGAGGCGTGGTATCCGCTTTGATCAACGAAAGCGCGTAGCTAAAGTTCGCGCTAGGTGCATGCACTTGGTTAGCAAACAGATTGCTGCTGTCGTACATGTAGTGGTTCATCTCTTGGTGCCAAATGCCGATGTACCAATCTTTATTTTGTTGACCATTAAATTGCCCCGCCAGCTCCGCAGCCCAAGTGCCGGTGTTGTTGGCAGAAATAGCCAATGAGATGTCCACTAGCTCAGCACCAGTTGCGTCAAAGGTACGCAAGCGAACCGTATCACCGGATTCAACAGGGCCAAAACCTTGTGGTACGAAATAGCCAAGTACGCTGAGGTTGTTACCTGGTTCCGTTGGTGGATCGGTTGGGTCTGTAGGCGGCGTAGTGCCTCCACTTCTCAAGGTGATGTCACTGCAATTATAAAAACCTTCGCCAACCACATCAATGCGCTGCCAACGAGTGTAGAGAATGGCATCGCCACTGCGATCCGCCGGGAAGGTCACTTTCATGCGGTAGCGTTTTTGTTCATCCACCACGATGTCCCCAGCAGTATCAATCAAGTCGAGATCATCCCAGGTTAACGGCAATGACGCATCGTAGCTCGGCTTGGTTAAATAAAATTCCCAGTAAGATGGGTTGTGCGGCGCTTTACCAAAGAACACCAGTTCGATTTGATTGTTGGCATCTGGTGTGATTGACGTGCGCTGCCAATAGGGTGAAGGGATGTTTAACCCGGCTTTGGCGGAATCACCCGCAGAACAAAGCTCGCCATTTGGAACGATGGCTTTGACATGCGCCATATCGCGGTAATTTGGTACGTTCGCGGCAATTTCACTGCGTTGCACAAATGGGTAAGCGCCAGAGGCATCAAACGCCGCCTGACACGCTTGGTTTGGGATCTCGTTGGTCCAAAAACCGCCATCTTCATAACAGGTATTTTGTCTGGCACTTGGGTATTCAACCCAACCATGAGCCTGAACCTGAAAGGTGCTTAACGCGGCAAGAACACTGGCGCTAGCCAGCGAAAAAGAAAGTGCTTTTTTCATCCTATTTCCTTTTGTGATTGTCACTCCCTCTACGGCATACGGGAGAGTATACCCGTCCTACTTGATGTCACCGCGGCGTTGGCTACGCTCGCTCCCCCTATCACATAGCCATTCTATGCTCATAAGGATTCACTCACTAGCCGCCCACCTGCAACTCCCCGTAGTTTGGGTAACAGAACCTCTAATCCCGATCTTATTCGGGTGTAATAAAGCTAGCAGGATGTCTGTTTCATAGTGTGGATAGGGCAAATTGTCGGGTGTTTTTGTCGCGAGTTTGCTACCTGCTTTCCAGACGTTTTGTAGCACGGTGATCGGTGTAACAAACATTTTCGAGTCACTTCAAATTGAGTCTGCGAGGTTTATAGAGGATTCGTTGGCAAGCCGACGGATTTGATGCATAGTGCAAAGCGGTTTTTTAAGGAAGTTATCCATGCGCAAGATACTAGTCACCGGATTTGAAGCGTTTGGCGGCGAATCGCTCAATCCCTCCCTTGAACTGGTCAAGGTACTCACTCAGAAAGAGCGGACAAACATAGAAATCATTGGCTGCCAAGTGCCTGTTGTTCGTCATCAATCTATCTCGACCGTCATCGAGGCCATTGAACAACACGAGCCTGAGTTGGTGTTCATGATTGGCCAAGCTTCTGGCCGCGCAGCCATTACACCCGAGCGAGTGGCGATTAATCTGGATGACTATCGCATTGAAGACAATGCCGGTCATCAACCGGTGGACGAGCCGATCATAGCAACAGGCCCTGCGGCCTATTTTTCGACTTTGCCTGTGAAGGCGATCACCCATGCGCTGCAACAAGCGGGAATACCTTGCCAGCTCTCCCACAGTGCTGGCACATTTGTCTGCAACCATTTGTTCTATGGCATTCAACACTACTTGCAAGCGCGCCCCATTCGCAGTGGATTTATCCACATCCCTCTGTTGCCAGAGCAAGCTTCTGCTTCCAATCAACCAAGTATGAGTTTAGAGACATTGGCACGTGGCTTGGAAATGATGATCATGACCTGTCTTGAAACAGAACAAGACACCAAACTCACGGGCGGCACGATCTGTTAACGCAATAATGACAATGCAAAGGGAACAGAGTGAAATCAGTGCAGTCATATAGGCGTCTCCAAAGCAAAAGAGAATGACCCCTTTATGCATACACGCTTACTCGTTTTTGCACTACCGGTATTGGCTTCGTCGTTTACTATGGCAAACGAGGTTAACTATCACATTCGCGTCAGCCCAACCTCTGAGGATCAGTTGCGCTTTAGCGCCAATACTCGCAACTTGGGCAAATTTACGGTGGAACCGCCTCGCAGCCTGACATCAGCAATGCCACCAGCGCTTTCTTGCTTACAAGATGAACGCTTCACCTCCATTCAATATGGAACCGAGGTCGAGTGTGACAGAATTGAATGGCAAACCACGGCTGAGAAAGTGCCCGATCAAGGGTTTGAACCGTCGAATCAAAACGACAGCTACTCACCGCAACAGGGGTGGTATTTCGTCTCAGAATACGACACCTTGCCTCGTATCCCGCAGGCCGACATCACCTTAGTTTGCACGCCCGACCAACACTGCTATACCTTGCCCAACCCAACACTTCCGCCACTTTTTTTAGTTTGGGGCATGGATACCGCCCTAATCCCTATCTCTGGTCAGCACGTTCGTGTCCATGTCGAGGATGCCAAGATGATCGACGCGCAGCAACGCTGGCTGCCGACGATGCAGAAGCAGTTGTCCTATCTACACCGTGTTTTTCCTCAATCAAACATGGCGGGTTGGGAGTTGGCGTTCTTCAAACGCGACAAAAACGCTGGAAGTTTAGGTGGCGCGGCAGGCACTAACATGCTGCTAGTGAACAGCTTACTTGACCAAGGGGAACTGACCGATGAGTCGTTGCAGCTCTTGCTCAAAATTTCCGCGCACGAGTCGATTCACTATATGGATAAGAGGAAAAATTCTCTTTGGAAATCAGAAAGCTTGGCAGAGTACTACGCCCTCAAGTCTCTGATGAACACCGAGATCACTTTCGAGTCACCAGAGGCTCTGTGGCAACAATTTGCGCAGAAATACCCATTTGCTGATACAGGGCTATATGAGGCTGAGCACCAAGTGCTTGAGCAAGGTAACCGCCAATACTATCCACTGTTTTACTTCAAGGGCGCGGCGTTTTGGTACGCGCTGGATCAGGCTCTGCAAACCCACGGAGCTTCGCTGGATCAATGGCAGCAAATCGAGTTGGGACGTGAAGCCGAGTTCAACGCTAAGATCATCACCCAACTGCAAGCCATTATCGGCGAAGAGAAATGGCAAGCATTGGCTGAGAAATACCTCTAACGCTCATCTTTCGGCGAATCCATCACGACCATGGTGGTGATGGATTTTACCTGCTCGCACTCACCCAGCACATCGGCGTGAAACTTCTTATACGCGACGAGATCTTTGGTTTCTACCCGTAACAAATACTCATTGGCACCGGTAATGTTATGGCATTCGACGACTTCGTCAACGAAGCGGACGTGATCTTCAAACTCTTGCTGCGCTTTTTTGCTGTGCGATGCCAAACCAATCGACACGTAGGCAACAAAACCAATCCCCAATTGGTTGCTGTCCAATACCGCACGATACCCCTTGATAACCCCTTTTCGCTCTAGATCCTGCACGCGGCGCAAAGTGGCAGAAGGGGAAAGCCCAACTCTTTCTGACAACTCAACATTGGAAATTCGGCCATCTCGCTTGAGGGCGTGCAATATTTTTTCGTCAAATCTATCCATGGTGAAATTTTCTTGCGCACTGTTTGTTTGGTGAACAAATAAAAGCACAAAATTGCGATGATAACTACCTATGATTGTGTTGACCGGTCAGAAAACAATTATCAACGTGTAGGAGAGAAAAATGGAGCTGTCTCAGCTTAGCGCCTTGGCGCTGTTTGCCTTTGTATCAACGTTTACCCCCGGTCCCAACAACATTATGTTGATGACATCCGGCGCTAATGTCGGATTTGTTCGTACCATTCCTCACATGCTCGGTATTACGCTTGGCTTTGCGGTGATGGTGATGCTCATTGGTGTGGGTTTGATGGGGCTGTTTCACAGCTACCCACTCTCGCACCAAATTCTTAAGTACCTCAGTTTGAGCTATTTGGTTTATCTGGCGGCGAAGATTGCCTTCAGCGGCAAAGCCAGTGAGCGAAAAGATTTTAAGCCGATGAGTTTTTTGCAAGCGGCAAGTTTTCAGTGGGTGAACCCAAAAGGCTGGACCATGGCGCTGACGGCAGTCAGCGTTTACAGCACGGGGAGTCAATGGTGGGAATTGGCTTTGATCGCTGGGGTATTCATCTTGGCCAATCTGCCTTCGGTCAGCTTTTGGACCGCGGCTGGAACTCAGTTACAGCGCTGGCTCACCACGCATACCCGAGTAAGGAGCTTTAATATCAGCATGGCGTTGCTGCTACTGTTATCAACGTTACCAATGCTCAACTAGCCGTAGAAAGAGAGTGACAGAAAAACAAAGAGCCGAATCATCGGCTCTTTGTCGGTGTGACTTAACACGGTGAAGTTAGGCGTGAAGTTAGGCGCGAACCAACGCGCCCCACAGGTCGTATTCGTCAGCGTGCTCGATAAGCACGTCCACTAACTCACCCGCTTTGAGGCTGGTTTCACCGTTGAGGTAAACTAAACCATCGATTTCTGGGGCATCCGCGTAGGTGCGGCCAATCGCGCCTTCTTCGTCCACTTCATCGATGATCACTTTCATGGTGCTGCCAATGCGTTTTTGCAGCTTCGCTGCGCTGATTTCTTGTTGAACCAGCATGAAACGATCAAAACGCTCTTGCTTCACTTCTTCCGAAATCTGATCGTCAATGTCGTTTGCAGCCGCGCCTTCTACTGGCGAATATTTGAAACAGCCCACGCGATCCAATTGCGCTTCTTTTAGCCACTCTAGCAGCATCTCGAAATCTTCATCCGTCTCACCTGGGAAACCAACGATAAAGGTTGAGCGAATCACCAACTCAGGACAGATCTCACGCCATTTTTTAATTTGATCGAGCGTGCGTTCCGCACGGCCAGGGCGCTTCATCGCTTTGAGTACATTCGGGCTGGCGTGCTGGAATGGAATATCCAAGTAAGGCAGGATTTTTCCTTCCGCCATCAGCGGGATCAGATCATCAACGTGTGGATAGGGATAAACGTAATGCAAGCGCACCCAAATACCCATTTTGCCCAGCTCTTCACTCAGCGCTTTGATGTTTTGACGCACAGGTGAACCGTTAGCAAAACCAAGGCTGTGCTTGCTGTCCACACCGTAGGCACTGGTGTCTTGGCTGATCACCAATAGCTCTTTCACCCCTGCGTTTTTCAGGCGTTCGGCTTCACTGAGGATTTCTCCCACCGGGCGGCTGACCAAGTCACCACGCATCGACGGAATAATGCAGAAGGTACAACGGTGGTTGCAGCCTTCCGATATTTTTAGGTACGCATAGTGTTTTGGCGTCAGCTTCACGCCGTGATCAGGCACGAGGCTGGTAAACGGGTTGTGCTCTGGCTTTGGTGCAAACTGATGCACGTGCTCTAACACGTTTTCATACGCATGTGGACCCGTAATGCCTAAAACGCCCGGATGCACTTCGCGAATTTCATCTTCACGCGCGCCCAAGCAACCGGTCACGATCACTTTGCCGTTCTCTTTTAGCGCTTCGCCAATGGTGTCGAGCGACTCTTGAACCGCACTATCAATAAAGCCACAAGTGTTGACGATCACCACGTCCGAATCGTGGTAGCTGTTAACGATTTCATAGCCTTCGGTACGAAGTTGCGTCAGGATTCGTTCAGAATCAACGAGGTTTTTGGGACAACCTAATGAGACGAAGCCGATTTTGTTGCCGCCGCTTGGCGTTAACTCTTGGCTCTGTTGCTCGATGGTTTTTTTGGCCGTATCCAACGTCGTGGTTTGGTTTGGCGTAAACGTTTGAACTGTCATTACTTGCTTTGCTTCCAGTGTTGATTGGTGCCAGTCATCAGTGATCGAATCGCCACTGTTTGCTGGTGAAAAATCGATAGCTAAAAGGCTTCTGTTACTTGTTAAAAGCCGCTTAGGTATCGCGAGCGCGAATTATAACTGAGGATAAAAAAATGCATAGATCCTGCAATGTATTTTTGAGCAAAAAACAAACAAAAAAAGGGAGGTATTTAACCTCCCTTACCGTTCATTCCAGAAGGAACAAATCGTTAACTAAGTTTGTAGAACAGGGTCGACAAGGGTGGTAGGCGCAACACAATTGACTGAGCCAAATCTTCACTGACCACCGCTTCGCTCTTGGCCTCCACCACAACCTCGTAGCCACTGCCCGCGTATTTGCTGTCGTCGGTGTTGAGCAGCAATTGGTAGCGGCCTTTGTTTGGCACACCTAAGCGGAATTCATCACGTGGCACTGGGGTAAAGTTACTCACCACCAAGATGCGCTCGCCTGCTTCACTGATACGCTCGTGCGCAATAATGCTCTGCTCGGCGGCATCTTGTAAACGCCACTCAAAACCGGCTGGAATGCAATCTTGATCGTGCAACGCCGCTTGGTTGCGATACAAGTGGTTGAGGTCACGCGTCAAGGCTTGCACGCCTTGATGACGGGGGAAATCAAGCAAGAACCATTGCAGTTGGTCATCGTGATTCCACTCCGCCGTTTGGCCGATCTCTGCGCCCATAAAGTTGAGTTTTTTGCCCGGTTGACCATACATGTAACCAAAATACGCACGTAAGTTGGCGGTTTGCTGCCACTCATCACCTGGCATCTTGTTGTGAATAGAACCTTTGCCGTACACCACTTCATCGTGGGAAAGCGACAAGACGTAGTTCTCACTGTGAGCGTAAACGAGCGGGAACGTGAGGGTATTGTGGTGGTATTTGCGATGAACAGGCTCTTCTTTGATATAAGAAAGGCTATCGTGCATCCACCCCATATTCCACTTAAAGCCAAAGCCCAAACCACCCATAAAGGTTGGTGCGGACACGCCTGGGAAAGCGGTCGACTCTTCCGCTATCGTCATCGCATTCGGGAAGTATTTGTACACTTCCTCATTCATCCATTTTAGTGTGGCAATCGCATCGTAGTTTTCGTTGCCGCCATCCATGTTCGGGATCCACTGGCCATGGCTGCGTGAATAATCGAGATACAGCATCGACGCTACCGCGTCCACCCGAATGCCATCGATATGGAACTGCTCAAACCAATACAGTGCGTTAGAAACCAAGAAACGGCGTACTTGCTCGCGGCCAAGATCGTAGATAAACGAGTTCCAGTCTTGGTGCCAACCACGGCGTGGGTCTGGGTCGTGGAACAGTGGTGTACCATCAAAATTGGCCAAGCCGTGATCGTCAGATGGGAAGTGCGCAGGCACCCAATCCAGTACCACACCAATGCCAGCTTGGTGACAGGCATCGACGAAGAATTTGAAATCATCGGGTGATCCATAGCGGCTGGTTGGCGCAAAGAGACCCACAGGCTGATAACCCCAAGAGCCGTAGAACGGGTGCTCAGAGACAGGCATCAGCTCAACATGGGTGTAGCCCATATCCACTAAATATGGCACCAACTCGGCGGCCAGTTCGCGATAATTCAGGAACTCACCTTGCTCGTTGCGCTTCCAAGAACCGGCATGCAACTCGTAGAAAGAGAGCGCTTCTTTGCGTTTCTCGGTCACTGGGCGAGTTTGCCATTGGTCATCTTGCCACTGGTAGCGGGCGTGATCGTACGTGACGGAAGCAAAAGACGGGTATTGCTCTGCATAAAAACCCCAAGGATCGGCTTTGTGTGGTAAGCCTTCCCCCTTAGGCCCTTTCATTTCGAATTTGTAGCTCACCCCTTCGGTTAAACCCGGAATAAACAAGCCCCAAATGCCGTAATCAAGGCGCTGCATTGGATGACGTCGGCCATCCCAATCATTGAAACAGCCCACAAGACTCACTGCGGTTGCATGCGGTGCGTACACCAAGAAACGGATACCTGAGATTGATTTGCCATCTCGCTCAAGCGTCATGAACTGTGAGCCCATGTGTTGATACATGGTTTTCGGAGTGTGGAGATCGTCATACTCGGCGTAGATACCGTGGTATTGGTATGGGTCATCGACAAGTTGTTCGACGCCATTCCAATCGATCGCCAATTGATAATGGGTAAGATGCAGATTGAGATCGGCTTTGAGAATGAAGGCGCTCTCTTTTTCTCGCTCAAGCGCAATACGTGGCTGGCCTTCTAATACCAATGCCACCCCCGTTGCACCCGGCATCCAGACTCGCAGTGCCCCTTGTGTTGGGTCAATAAATGGACCTAAAAATGCAAACGGTTCTGAACAAGCGGCTTGAGACAGTTTCTCAAACATCTGATTCACTTTACTTTTTACTAATTTTTTCAAACCTTTTTTCCCTCGCCAAACAGCCAACGTTGTGAACAAAATCCTAATTCACGACCGCGTACTTATTCTTGTTCATCCACAAGGTACGCAAATAATAAAAATGCCCGCTATTGGTGCGGGCATAATAACGGTACCTCATTCTACCATTTTACTGGTAAACAGAGAGTGACCCAGGCTGTAGTTTCTGTCTGCAAATCAAGTCATTACATATGGGTCATCTCATTGAGTTCACTCTTATTTGCTCGCTTGTGCGCGCACTTCCGTGAGACGACGAGCAATACGATTCACATCTTCGCGACTGAAAATCTCTTCAAGGTTCATCGACAATTTACGACGCCAGTTCGGGTATTCATCGACCGTGCCCGGGATGTTGACTGGGTTGTCCATTTGCAACCAGTCTTCAAGCTGAACACTGAGTAGCGCGGAAGAGCCCGCGGCTACATGCAACTGCAATGCTTCACTTAAGTGCGCATCCATTGGCACGTATTGCGCATCGTGGCCAATGCCTTCTGGCAAGTAACCATGCCAACGCACGCTATCCAAAATGCCTTGTTTGCATTTTAGGCGATCGTCGAACAAGCCATTGAGCTGTTCTTCGTTTGGATAGAGGCCAATTTCGCGACCCATTTTGAGGTCATCACAATGCCAGAAGCCGCGTAGCGTTGGCATATCGTGGGTACACAAGGCCGCCATTGACTGATCGGCATAGTGTTTTGGCGAAATGAAACCACCATCTTCTTTTGACGTTTCGAAGAAGAACACTTTGTATGAGTGCACGCCCGCATCACGCAGAATATCAACGATTTCATCTGGCACTGTGCCCAAGTCTTCGCCGATCACGCTGCACTGATGACGGTGAGATTCCAACGCCAAAATCGCTAGCATGTCTTCTACTGGGTAGTAGAGGTACGCCCCTTCTGTCGCTTTTTCGCCTTTTGGAATCCACCATAGACGAAGAAGGCCAAGTACGTGGTCAATACGCAGTGCGCCACAATGTTTCATGTTGGCACGCAGCAGTTTGATGTACGCGTCATAACCGGTGGCTTGCAGCACTTCAGGGTTGAGTGGTGGCAGACCCCAGTTTTGCCCCAGTGGACCAAGGACATCCGGTGGCGCACCGATGCTGGCATCCAGAACAAGGTTGCCGTTATCAGCCCACGTTTCGCTGCCAGAATCGGCCACACCGACCGCAAGGTCACGGTAGAGACCAACGGACATGCCTTTCTCTTCAGCCAGCGCTTGCGCTTCTTTGATCTGGCCGTCGGCAATCCACTGTAAGTACATGTAAAGGTGTACTTTTTCTTGGTTGTCTTTGATGAATTTCTGCGTTGCAGCCGAATCAAAGCGGCGGTATTGCTCAGGGAAAACCGGCCAGCCCCACACGTTTGAATCTTGCGCGTGCAGATCTGCGTGCAATGCATCGAATGCCGCTTGGTGCACCAGGCTGTCACCGCCTTCTTCCACAAACTCTAGGAACGCGCGAGAACGATCGCTGTTTTTGTCGAGATGGCGAGTTTTGAACTCAGCAAACAGCAGTGGCAATACGCTCATTTTCAGCTCTGCCACTTCGGTGTAGTTCACCCAATGTGATTCGCGCGCTTTTTGCAGACGCTGCTGGAATTCGGCACTGCCGACTTTCTGTTGCGCCAGTGCACTAAGCGCAAACTCAGGCACAGAGCTCACATCGATATAAAGAATGTTCAACCAACGGCGAGACGATGGGCTGTATGGGCTAGCGCCTTCTGGGTTGGCAGGGAATAGCGAGTGGATCGGGTTCAGACCGATGAAATCACCACCGCGAGACGCGATGTCACTCACCAACAATTTAAGATCGCCAAAATCACCGATACCCCAGTTGTGCTGGGTGCGTAGGGTGTAAAGCTGAATACTTGGACCCCAAAGTTTTTTGTTCAGCTCTAGAGAATCTTGTTTGAAACAAGCGCGTGGCGTGATAATCAACGCCATTTCATACGGTGCTTTACGACGCTTACGGCTCACGTATAGTTTGTGATAACCCCAAGCCAAATCTTTTGGCAGGGCAAACACTAGAGGGCCACCCTCGGCACGTTCATCGCGAACAATCTGTGACTGAAGATAGCCTTCCAGTACCTCTCCTTGTTCTGTTTCTAAACGCCAGTTGAACTCGCTTTCACGCGCACTGGTGCCAAGATTCAGTTCCACTTCCACCGGATCGCCATCACGCAATACCAATACTGGCGCTAATACGTCTTTCTTGTGTTTTTTCTCAGCTGAAGCCAGTAGTTTTTCATCGCTGCTAGTGTCATAGCCAAGAAAGTTGAGCAGGCGGCGTAGCGTTTCTTCGGAGACCAATGCTTCGTCTCCCCAAGCGCTGACATAGCTGTCAGCTAATCGTGCCATTTCTGCGACTTTCTTTAATGCTGTTTGTTCTTTCATCGCTCTCTCCGAAGGTACTTCTGAAAACCTTCAATGTAGGGTTTATTTGCTGCTAGTCATTGTCTGTAGACAAAGGACCAAGGCAGCCATTGGGCTACCTTGGTTTTGTTGATTAACGGTGAACCGCTTCGAGTTTCCAAATGTTGTTCACGTAATCGCGGATGGAGCGGTCTGAACTGAACTTGCCAACCAAAGCGGTGTTCAGAATCGCTTTCTTCGCCCAACCGGCTTGATCGCGGTACTGCTTGTCCATCGCTTCGTGCGCTTTCACATAAGAAGCGAAGTCTGCAAGACATAGGTACGGGTCACCGCCATCTAGTAGGCTATCGAAGGTCGCTCGTAGCAGGCCAGGTTGACCCGGAGTGAACTCTTCACCAAGAAGAAGATCCATCGACGCTTTCAGTAGTGGGTCTGCGTTGTAGTAATCGAATGGGTTGTACCCTTTCGCTTTCAGCGCTTCTACGCCATCCACTTCTAGACCAAAGATGTAGATGTTGTCATCGCCCACTTCTTCACGAATCTCAACGTTCGCGCCGTCCATAGTACCGATAGTCAACGCACCGTTCAGTGCCATCTTCATGTTACCAGTACCAGATGCTTCTTTACCTGCGGTTGAGATTTGCTCAGACACATCCGCCGCTGGGATGATGATTTCAGCCATGCTCACGCGGTAATCAGGAATGAAGACCACTTTTAGCTTGTTACCGATGCGTGGATCGTTGTTGATCTTCTCTGCAATCTTGTTCAGCGCAAAAATGATCTCTTTCGCTAGGTGGTAACCCGGTGCCGCTTTCGCTGCGAAGAACACCACGCGTGGCGCCATGTCGAAGTTCGCATCGTTCAGTAGGCGGTGGTACAGAGACAAAATGTGCAGCATGTTTAGGTGCTGACGCTTGTACTCGTGTAGACGCTTGATTTGCACATCGAAGATCGCATTGGTATCGAGATCGATGTTCATGTTCTCTTTCACCCAGTTCGCTAGGCGCTCCTTGTTCGCCTTCTTAACCGCCATGTATTCCTTCTGGAATTTCGCGTCATCAGCAAACTTGGCAACACCTTCTAGCTGCTCTAGGTGTGCAGGCCAATCCGTACCAATCTTCTCAGAGATCAGTGCAGACAAACCTGGGTTACAGAATTTCAACCAACGACGTGGCGTCACACCGTTTGTCACGTTTTGTAGACGCGTTGGGTAAAGCTCATCGAACTCTGGGAATAGGTCACGTTTTACCAATTCAGAGTGCAGTGCCGCTACCCCGTTGACTGCGTAAGAGCCAATCACACATAGGTTTGCCATGCGAACCATACGGTGGAAACCTTCTTGGATGATAGAAAGCTTCTGCTGCTTCGCAACATCACCAGGCCACTTGGCACGCACTTCTTGTAGGAAGCGGTGGTTGATTTCGTAAATGATTTCCATGTGACGAGGAAGTAGGTGCTGAATCAGAGATTCGCTCCACGTTTCTAGTGCTTCTGGCAATAGCGTGTGGTTGGTGTAGGCGAATGTCTTCGAGCTGATCGCCCACGCTTCATCCCAATTTAGGCCTTTTTCATCAATCAAAATACGCATCAACTCAGGAATCGCGATGGTTGGGTGCGTGTCGTTCAACTGAATGGTTTCAAAGTTTGGTAGCGAAGCCAATGTGTGGCCAGCGGCTTCATGACGACGAAGGATATCGCGTACTGATGCTGCACTGTGGAAGTACTGCTGCATCAAACGTAGCGTTTTGCCTTTTTCGTGGTTGTCGTTCGGGTAAAGTACTTTGGTGATGTTGCCCGCATCGATCAGTGCGTGCTGCGCTTCAAAGTAGTTACCATTATTGAAGCTCTCTAGTGAGAATGGCGCAATCGCCTGACATTCCCACAAACGCAGTGGATAAACCGTTTCGCTCTCGTAACCCACGATCGGTAGATCCCATGGCATCGCTTTAACGTGCATGCCTGGTACCCACTGACGGCGCTCTTTGCCACCTTCGTTGATGACTTCAACGTGGCCGTAGAAACCAATCTCTTGAGCCAGTTCAGGACGAGCCACTTCCCATGGGTAGCCTTCTACACCACGCCATGCGTCTGGCGCTTCTTTTTGACGACCTGCTTCAAATGATTGCTTGAATAGACCGTATTCGTAGTGCAAGCCGTAACCCACGGTTGGGAACTCTTGCGCCGCCAAAGAATCCATAAAACACGCCGCTAGACGGCCTAGACCACCGTTACCCAATGATGGGTCACGTTCTTCTTCAAGAAGATCCGTTAGGTTTTGGCCAAGCTCAGCCATCGCTTCAGTGATCTGCTCGTACAGACCCATGCTGATCAAGTTGTTACCGGTTAAACGGCCAATCAAGAATTCAAGCGATAGGTAGTTGACGCTTTTCGCTTCAACGATTTTTTTGTCTGTCTCTGTTGCAAGCAAATCAAAAGTCGTCAGCTCTGCTAACGCACGGCCCATTGCAAGATACCAAGCGCGACTATCTGCGTTTTCAAGCGTGTGTGCATACGTTGCTGACAGGTGTTTTTTAACACTTTCTTGGAACGACACTTTGTCGAACTGTTTCTGTTGAGTAGGTTTCATTACCGAAATCTCACTTTTGGTTCTAATCCATCTGCGATACATCGTGCATGGATGGCAATGAATAAACATCCTCCTAGTTTTCAGCCTCTACAGGAGGAGGGGCAAGGGCGTAGAGGGGGGATTGGGGGACTGTTAGTGATCCGTCTCTCACCTTTCCCTCTAAGACACCAGATTGCAGTGATTGAGATCACAGCCATCAACTAATAACTCTAGATGGCAAATATGACGCTGAGGTTGAAGAGCGAATTTAGAAAATCCATTTTTGTAAATTCGATCACAATAAAGTTTTTCTTTATGAAAGATGTTGCAAGATATTGTGCAATACCATTCTTACCTAACGATTCAGATGGAGAATTTATAGATCAAATTCACAAAATTGGGGCGTAGTTGGCGTCAAAACCATCAACTCTTGAGAATTAGGAAGTGGATCAAAGTCTGAGGTGATTTCTTTAACGTAACATGCCCAACAATTCGAGCATTTTGTCTAATTTTTGTTCGCTGGCTACATCCGGTTTTTCTGCCATGAAAAACCCAATATAAAAAGGAAGTATTAGAATGTGGATTCCTTCAAAACTCACACGCCCAGGCCGACTGCATAATGCGATTGTCCGCCCGAGAGTGTTAGAGCTGCTGCAACAAGCCCCTTACTATAAGTTGGTGTTGTTCCGCTCTCCCGCTGGCTACGGAAAAACCACCATGGCAGCGCAATGGTTGGCCGACAAAACCAACGTGGGTTGGTACAGCATCGATGACAGTGATAACGACGGTTTCCGCTTCATTAACTACCTGCTGCAAGCACTCAATAAAGCGACCAATGGCAACTGCAACAATGCACAAAAATTAGCAGAAAAGCGCCAGTTTTCCTCCCTGCGCTCGCTGTTTAGCGATGTATTCTCCGAGATGGTCGACTTTCATCAAGAGTGCTACGTGGTACTGGATGACTACCACGTGATCAACAATGAAGAAGTGCACGAGGCCATGCGTTTCTTCCTAAAACACATGCCGGACAACCTCACCCTTGTTGTCACCAGCCGTGCGAATCCACCTCTGGGGACGGCCAACTTGCGTGTGCGCGATCTAATGATTGAGATTGGCAATGAGATGTTGGCCTTCGACACCGAAGAGACCACACGATTTTTCAACCAGCGCGTCGCCGATGGTATCGATGAAGATACCGCCAACAATCTGCGTAACTATGTAGAAGGCTGGCCATCGGCATTGCAACTGATCGCCCTTCAAGCACAGCATCAAAAGCGCACCTTAGCGCAATCAGCCGAATCGGTTTCCCAGTTTAACCATGCCCATCTCTGGGATTATTTGGTGGAAGAGGTGTTTGACCTGCTCGATGCCGATACACGCAAATTCTTGATGCAGGTGTCGGTGCTCGATCACTTTAACGATGAGCTGGTCTACGCCCTCACCCAGCGTGAAGATGCACTAGGGATGATTGAATCTCTCAACCGCTACGGCTTATTCATCTATCCGCTTGAAGGGGAGCAAAACTGGTTCCGCTTCCACAATTTGTTTGGCGAGTTCTTGTCTCACGAGCGTCAAGCGCGTATTCCACAACAGGAGCAGGAGCTTAACCGCAATGCTGCCATTGCGTGGTTGAAACAAAAATCCCCGCATCAAGCGATTCGTCACGCCCAAAAGGCGTATGACGGGGAACTGGTGACAGAGATCCTCAACGAGTTTGGTTGGAAAATGTTCAACCAAGGCGAGCTGTCTACTCTAGAATCCGCCATCAACCTGCTGGAAAAAGATCTTCTGTTCAGTAACCCAAAACTGACCATGCTACGCGCTTGGCTTGCACAAAGTCAGCACCGCTACAACCAAGTGGGCACCTTACTGGCCGAAGCAGAAAATGAGCACAAAAAGCGCAATATTGATCTTGATATTCAATATCAAGGCCAAGCGAATGCCTTGCTGGCTCAAGTAGCCATCAACAGCAACGATCCAGAAAAAGCCCTCGAGCTGGCTGAACTGGCATTGAGCCAACTTGATAGCACGGTTTACCGCAGCCGCATCGTCGCTACTTCGGTAGTGGGGGAAGTGAACCACGTGATTGGCCGCCTTGATCGCGCTCTGCCAATGATGCAGCAAACCGAAAAGCTGGCGCGCCAATACCAGGTTTACCACCAAGCGCTGTGGGCAATTTTGCAGCAAAGCGAAATCCTCATCGCGCAAGGCTATGTGCAAGCAGCCTTCGAGCTGCAAGATTCCGCCTTCCGCCTGATTGAGGAGCAGCAGCTTCAACATGTGCCTTTGCATGAGTTCTTGCTGCGCGTGCGAGCGCAAGTGTTGTGGTGTTGGAACCGTTTGGACGAAGCTGAAGAGTGCGCTTACAAAGGGCTGCAAATTCTGGAAAATCACGCGCCAAGCAAACACTTGCACAGTTATTCCATGCTGGCTCGCATCGCCATTGGCCGTGGCGAGCTCGATCGCGCAGGCAAGTTCATCGAACACATTCAACATTTGATGAAGCAGTCCACCTACCACGTGGATTGGACCGCCAATGCTTCGCTTTCACTGATCTTATACTGGCAAGCGAAAGGCAAACTCAACGCGATTCAAGAGTGGCTAGACACGGCTGTGCGTCCTGAAAATGCCTGCAACCATTTCTGTCAGTTGCAGTGGCGTAATATCGCTCGTGCGCACATCAACCTTGGTCAATACGACCAAGCGCGCCAAGCCTTGGATTTCTTGCAAAGTGAGGCCGAGAAAGCGAATTTAGTCACCGATCGCAACCGTAACCTGATCATTGAGGCAATTTTTGCTGTTCATCAGAAAGATGAGAATCAAGCCAAAGTGCTGCTTAAGGAAGCACTGCAGCTCACTAACCAAACCGGTATGGTCGGCAATTTCTTGATTGATGGCGCGACCATTGGCAACTTGTTGGAAAAACTCACCAACCGCCATGAGCTGGGTGACTTAGAACGCCACCGCGCACTTCAATTGATGAAAGACATCTCTTCTAATCAGCGCAGCCGTTCGGTTCACTTTGACGAAGAGTTTGTCGAGAAACTGGTCACCCACCCGAATGTGCCTGAGTTAGTGCGCACCAGCCCACTGACACAAAGAGAGTGGCAAGTGCTGGGCTTGATCTATTCTGGCTTTAGTAACGAGCAGATCGCCCAAGAGCTCGATGTCGCGGGCACCACCATCAAAACCCACATCCGCAACTTGTATCAAAAACTCAATATCGCCAACCGTAAAGAAGCGGTCACCACCGCAGAGAACCTCTTGCAGTTGATGGGGTATTAAATACTCCCGATATCAGATAATAGTTACAACACTCAAAAGCCGATCAATCGATCGGCTTTTTTCTTTCATCAGTCAAATCCGTTACGAACGTTCAACTCTGTTTATCGCGCCATCGAATCCCCAACAAAATTGAATATAACCGATTGATATTGTTTACTATCTAGTCAAATTTATAAAAAACCCCATCAGAATCACACTTAGATAAATTATTTAGGTGAATTCGACTCGGTTTGATTATTATCGGGAAATAATGAGTTTCATTCTCATTTAATCAATAAGACAGCAAAGCGACATAGAATAGGTATCCGAAAAACTAAATCATGAACATACGAACAAAACCGCACCATAAATTTTCGCTGTACATGGGTGAAAATCGAATTAGTTATACTCTTTTGGAAACTGAGAACATTGCGTTCTATGCTGGAAAACTATCTGAGCGTTCTTCCAACTCAACTTACATACAGAATTACGCACCATCTGTCACATCTTATTGCGCAATTGCGCGTGCAATTCTTTTGCATTGGTCTCGGCCCGCGATTCAATATTTGATTGGTTCGGCGTCAGAGCTGGCTAAGATGCATTGGGCGATTCACTGCCAGCCGAACCAGACCATTGAGGTGGACTATTTTACCCAGCGCTTGCACGTCACCACAGTAGAAAAGCAGCACGATTACAACAGCTACGACTCTTTGATTCATTGGTTGGATGGCGCAAGCATGGCGATTTTGGCGGATGACCCACAGGCGAAAACGCAGCTCAACGCCGTTCCCGCTCATGAAATCTCACGGAAAACAGACCTCACCGATTTTCGTCCGATTGAACAAGATTTCTTTCACTTGTTTAAGGCGTTTTTGTTTGGTGAGCAAAACAAGGAGCAACAGGCCGCACTGCTGCAAGCGGTGGTTCCCTACCTCACCAGTGAGTTAATTGCGGAAAAAGGCCACCCTTACTGGATGAATTACTATGAGTTCCTCATTTTTCCGCTCTACAGCCTGATTGCAATTAGCTGGGGATTTGAAGCAACACCGCTAGACCAAGCGGTGGAAGCGTCTATCGAGGCCAACTATCAATGGTATGCCTATTTTGCCGAACAAAATGGCGGAAAAACCGGAGAAGAGAGCTTGCACCTTAATGACCGTAGCTGCTTGTTTCATAACATTCTCACCGCGTTTTTAAAGGTGCACTACCAACAAACGGGTGAAACGCCAAGCTTCGATTCGCTCTACACTCCGATGTGGTTGATCAAAGGCGAAGGCCCAAGCTTTGAAGCGCTCAAGGCCAACCCGCCCGAGTTCACCGTTGAATCCGTGTTAGCCGAATAGTTGGGTTGCAAGGTAAAAATCCGATAGCCATCGCGATCGGATTTTTCTTTCCACACCTGTGCGATGTGTTTTGAGTTAAAACGAGTCTTAAAAGTTTGAACGCCATCTCCCAAATCACAGGCAAAAAAAAACCAACCGCAAAATGAGTGCGATTGGCTTATGTATGATGTGAACAATGTGTATTCACTAACAACGTCAGTTGGCTAGGTGACCCTCGGCTTAATAAGGGTCGAGAAGTATTATGCATTAATCATGCCAACTTTAAAAGCGCTATTTTTGGGCTCAATATCCCATACATTAACTCTTGCTAAAATAATTTTTGCATTTTGCAAAAGCATTTTGCAAATGACTATGCAAATAGCCATTGTGAATACAGTTGCGCTTAAATTTTATACGATGAATATAAAAGATAAGAATCGTGACCATTGTTCGAAGGCAAGGAGCGCTATGTCCACGTAATTTCATACTTTTTTGACATGAATCTGGGTATACTCGCTGCACTGCTTTTTTACGATTTCTACGACATGAATTATTTGTTTACTTTCTTAAAAGGTTTAGCGATGGGCGCCGCCGACGTGGTGCCAGGTGTCTCTGGTGGCACAATCGCGTTTATTACCGGTATCTATGACACCTTGCTCGAAAGCATTCGTCGCGTTAACCCTAGTGTGATAAAAATCTGGCGTGCAGAAGGCTTTAAGGCGGCGTTCAACCACATTAACGGCTTTTTCTTAATCGCTTTGTTTGGTGGCGTACTGACCAGCATCGCAACGCTTGCCAAACTGATCACTTGGCTTTTGGCCAATCACCCCATTCCAATTTGGTCGTTTTTCTTTGGCCTCATCTTGGTGTCGGTTTATCACATCCTCAAACAGGTTGAGAAAAAAGACCTCACTCGTTTCGCTCTGTTGTTTCTCGGCATCGCGTTTGCCTACAGCATTACCGTGCTTAAACCGCTTCATTTAGAACCCACGTCCATCAATGTCTTGATTGCGGGTGCGATTGCGATTTGCGCGATGATTTTGCCGGGTATTTCGGGCAGCTTTATTCTGCTGCTGATCGGTATGTACGCGCCGGTTCTTGGTGCGGTTAAGAGCTTCCAAGTCGATATTCTGGCGCTGTTCTTAGTGGGCTGTGTGACAGGGCTGCTGACTTTCTCTCACGTGTTGTCATGGCTGCTGCGCAAGTTCCGCGATTTCACTCTGATGTTCTTAACGGGATTGATGATCGGCACACTGCCGAAAATTTGGCCTTGGAAAGAAACCATTAGCTGGCGTGTCAACTCAAGCGGCGAGCAAGTACCCTTGGTTCAGCACAACCTGACTCCGTTTGAGTTTGAAGCACTTACTTCACAGCCTTCACAGTGGCTAATGGCGATTGTTATGGCGCTGGTTGCGATTGCCTTGGTATTGGGCCTAGAGAAATTTGCCGAAGCCAACGCAAAATAATCCCAGTCTAAATCAGTTCAAAGCGGAGAATCCTCTCCGCTTTTTTATTGCTAACGCACAATTTTCAACGGCTGTCGCAGTGTTTCAAATGGAATGTGGTAGGATCGCCTCACGCTTCTTCCAGCTTCAAAAACAATGAACAACATACTGAAAATTATCGCGTTTATCCTCGCTCTCTCGGGCGGATTCTTTGCTAAAGACATCGTCCAGCTGTTTGCATCTGACACAACCGCTGTGACTCAATCTGCGCCTCAGTTAGAGGACTATTGCATGCTCTCAACCCAAGCTTGCACGCAGCAAGCGGTGAGCATGACGCTAAGCAATGATACCGCGCAACCGTTGGTGGCCAGTGAAGTTCGTGTCGAATGGCCCTCTAGCAAAGAGCCGCAATTAGTGCTCACTCTTAGTGGCTTAGAGATGGACATGGGCAAGCCAAAGTTTGTGCTTAAACAAACTTCGCCTGGCAACTATTCCGGTGAAGTGATTCTGCCTGTTTGCACTACCGACGCCATGACGTGGTTAGGCGAGCTTACCGACGGTACTACCACGGTTTACCCTGCAATAAGGATGCAACGATGAGTAAAAATAGGTCTCTCTTTCTGGTGGTCGCTTTTGTGCTTGGATTTGCACTCAAAAGCTATTTGGATCTGCAAGGTAAAGTGGAAAACGAAGCCACACCACCAAGGCACTCAGCCGCAATGCTCTATGGTCAAGATGGGCAAGCGGTGAACATTTTTGACACGGAAGATACACGCATCCGCGTAGTCTATTTTGGCTTTACGCGCTGCCCAGATGTGTGCCCGACGTCTTTGGCGATGCTCTCTGGCGCTTTGAACGAGTTGGACGATGCCACCAAAGCGAAACTGCGCCCGATGTTTATTTCGCTCGATCCAGAGCGTGATGACGCAAAGCTTTCTGCACAGTACGCCCACTATTTCCACCCAATGATTGAAGGGCTCTCTTCTTCACTGGACGTCACCACGGAACTGGCCAAACGCTACGGAGTCATTTTCCGCAAAACAGAATTGAAAGACTCAGAGTTGAAGTACACGCTCGATCACAGCTCTTACTTCTACTTTTTGCAGCCCGATGGCACCTTGATCACCAAAGTGCCACACACCTTAACTCCCGCTCCGATTGTGGAAGCAATAAAAACGATAACCCAAGGAAATTAGGATGAAACTTAAAGCTCTCGCGCTTGCCGCACTACTTGTCAGCCCGTTGGTTAGCGCGCAAATGGATCTCATGGCTCACCACCCTTATGCCCGAGCGATGGCCCCGGGTGCCGTGAACAGTGCGGTCTTTGTGGAACTGATGAACCGCAGTGACAACGTGCGTACGATTGTTGCCGCAGAAACGCCAGCAGCAGGCAAAGTGGAACTGCATGACGTCATCAAAGAAGGCGATGTGATGAAGATGCGTCAAGTTGAATCGATTGAAATCCCAGCGAAAGGCAAAACCGTGCTCAAACCGGGCAGCCTTCACATCATGCTGTTTGATCTCAAAGCGCCATTGAATGAAGGTGAGCAGATCGATGTCACAGTGACTTTCGCCAACGGTGAAAAGATGACCTTCCAAGCGCCAGTGAAAAAAGTGATGAAAGGTATGCAGCACTCAGGCCATTAAGCCCTCACCAGCCGCAATCAAAAAGCAAAGTGCAAAAAAGGAGCAACTCAGTTTGCTCCTTTTCTTTGTGCAACGTATACTCATGCGGTTTCTATCACTAACTGGAGGAATTCTGATGATTGTAACAAACCAAACTCAAAGGGCATGGTTGGGTTAACGGAAAGTCCGTTTTCAATTCTATTATCGCATTACGCGACTTCTCCCTTCCCTTCTCAATTTGCCCGGTCAAACCGGGGTGATTCTATTTGATTTACGAATGAAACCCTGAAGCTATTACTTAGTGGGTGCTTTTGCGCACCGGGAAAATTCGCAATGAACAACACAATGACGTCTTCTCAGCCTTACACTTTGACTCAACTAGGCTGGAAACCATTTTTTCAACAACAACTGACGCTTGAAGATTATGAAAATACGCAAATCTGCCGAGTGATCGCCCATCATCGCAGTGGTTATCAGCTTTGCAGTGAACAAGGACGCTTTCACCTTGCCATTCACCATGCACAACCGAAAATGACGGTTGGCGATTGGGTTTTGCTCGATGATCAGCAACAGTTTAAACGTCTACTTGAACGCCAAAGCGAACTCAGTCGCAAAGCGGCTGGCAGTAAAATCGCGGAGCAGTTGATTGCCACCAATGTCGATACACTGTTTATCGTCTGCTCGCTCAATGATGACTTTAACCTCAGCCGCATTGAGCGCTATTTGAGCATTGCAAAAGAAGCGCACATCGAGCCTGTGGTGGTCCTCACCAAAGCCGATTTATCTCAGCAGGCAGAGCAAAACATCACGCAGGTTAAGCAACTCAGTGCCGCGCTATGGGTAGAGGCAGTGAATGCGCTCGACCCTGCTAGCGTCGTGGCATTACAACCTTGGTGTGCCAAAGGCAGAACAGTGGCCTTTATTGGTTCTTCCGGTGTGGGTAAATCCACACTCACCAATACCTTACTTGGTGTAGAAACCCAACAAACCGGTGGGATTCGTGAAGATGACAGCAAAGGCCGCCATACCACCACGGCTCGCTCTGTTCATATGATCCCTGACGGCGCATTGATCATCGATACACCGGGAATGCGTGAACTTCAGCTTGCCGATTGTAGTGAAGGCGTCAGCGAGACGTTTGCTGAGATCGAAACGCTCGCGCAGCACTGTCGCTTTAAAGATTGCCAGCATCAGCAAGAGCCAGGATGCGCAGTTCAACAAGCGATTGACTGTGGCACACTAGAAGCCCGACGTTTACAAAACTACTTTAAGCTGCAACGAGAACAGGCCTACAACGCTTCAACGTTTGCAGAGCAAAGGAGCCGAATGAAGCAATTTGGCAAAATGTGTCGTCATATTCAAAGTGACAAGCAAAAACTCAAAACCACCTATTAACCTCAACGGTTAGTAACTTTTTCATAACCAAAGTGGGCAATCATTCACTTTGGTTATGCTTTCCTCTTACCAATCGTTGCGGCAAATTTACCTCACATCAACATTTTTAACCACGCATCACAACATTGAACAAACAATAACCCCAAAAACAAACTAAAACTAGACACAAAATATTACCAAGCTACTATAGGTTCCATTCAGCATAAAAATGGCTGAATTTTTATTACTTTTATAAAACGATTATTCAAATATCCTCACGCAACTTGATGTTTCCGCTTCAAGTAGCAAGGGGATAACTATAATTCTGATAAATGCAGGAATGATGTATGCAACATAACAGTCTTATCGCCCGATTTGCCCGAGGCAATCTGGTGATCCAAATTTTAGTCGGTATCATCCTCGGTATCTCGCTGGCCTTAGTTTCACCAAGCTCAGCGGAAAGTGTCGGCATGCTGGGCAGCTTGTTTGTCGGCGCACTGAAAGCGATCGCTCCAATTCTTGTTTTCATTTTGGTCGCCGCGTCTATCGCTAATCAAAAGAAAAACCAACACACCCATATGCGTCCTATCATTGTGATGTACCTAGCGGGCACCTTCTTTGCAGCTCTGACAGCCGTTGTTTTGAGCTTCATGTTCCCGACGACATTAACCTTGGTCACCGGCGCTGAAGGGGCAAATCCTCCTCAAGGCATTATGGAAGTGATCAAAACCTTGCTGTTCAAGTTGGTTGATAACCCAGTTAATGCACTAATGAGCGCGAACTACATTGGTATTTTGGCATGGGGTGTCGGCCTTGGTTTGGCACTTCACCACGCATCAGATACCACCAAAGCGGTATTTGAAGACCTGAGCCACAGTGTTTCTCACATCGTGCGCTTCATTATTCGTCTTGCGCCATTTGGTATCTTTGGCTTAGTGGCGTCTACATTTGCTACTACAGGTTTCGATGCCTTAGCTGGCTACGCTCACCTATTGGTGGTACTGCTGAGCGCTATGGCGATCATTGCGTTGATCGTTAACCCAGCTATGGTTTACGTGAAAACCAAGCAAAACCCATATCCATTGGTGTTCCAATGCCTACGTGAAAGTGGTGTAACGGCCTTCTTCACCCGTTCGAGCGCGGCAAACATCCCTGTGAACATGGCATTGTGTGAAAAACTGAAGTTAGACGAAGATACTTACTCTGTGTCTATCCCACTGGGTGCAACCATCAACATGGCGGGTGCGGCCATCACTATCACCACACTGACGCTGGCTGCCGTTCATACCATGGGTATCGAAGTAGACTTGATGACAGCGCTACTACTGAGCGTGGTTGCTGCCGTTTCTGCTTGTGGTGCATCTGGTGTTGCTGGCGGTTCTCTGCTCCTAATCCCACTTGCGTGTGGCCTGTTTGGTATTTCAAACGACATCGCGATGCAAGTGGTCGCGGTTGGCTTCATCATCGGTGTGATTCAAGATTCTGCTGAAACGGCGCTAAACAGCTCAACGGACGTGGTGTTTACTGCCGCGGTCTGTGAGTCAGAAGCGCAGAAAGCAAAAGGTTAACTGTGACTCTCCGTTAGTCTCAAAAAAAAGGAGCCCTACATGGCTCCTTTTTCTATTCAACCGTTTTCAACGTAACTTCTTCCAGCGGAAAGTGCTTGCTAGGCTCAACAAATTCTTGCTGGGCAGCAATGGTTTGCAGTTCCCACTCGCCCGCTTGGTAAGTCGCGTTCAGCACGCCGTAGCACGCATCGTGACAGTGCTGGAAGGCTTGTTTTGGCGTCCAACCTTTCAATAGACCAGCGGTGAAAATCGCCGAAATCAAATCACCCGCACCAACCGGGGCTTTAGCAAATTCAAAATGAGGGCGCTTCGCTAGGTAAGTACCTTCTTGCGTCGCAAGTAGCATATTGAAGCTATCATCCGACAAGCAGTAAAGGTGCTTCACCAACACTACTTTAGGGCCTTTTGCTAGCGCACGCTGACAAGCGTTAATCGCGTCATCCAACGTGTGAATTTCCATTTCGGCAAATTGGCTGAGCTCGAACTGGTTAGGCACAATCACGTCCGCCATTGGCATGAGGCGGTTTAATAAGTTTTCCGCAATCCCCGGCGCGACAATACAGCCTTTGTCTGGCGCGCCCATCACTGGGTCACAGACGTAAAGCGCGTTAGGATTCGCTTGTTTGACTTTGGTGACGGTTTCTTCGACTGCCAGACATTGCTCAGCACTGCCTTGGTAGCCAGTCAGTACCGCTTGGCACTTCTCAAGTGCACCAATATTGTTAAGGCCACGAACCAGTTCGCTGATGTCATCAGCCGAAAACGCACGCCCTGTCCAACCTTCTTGGTACTGGGTGTGGTTAGAAAATTGAACTGTGTGGATCGGCCACACTTCAAAGCCCATGCGTTGCATTGGGAAGACAGCACTGCTGTTACCGGCATGGCCATAAGCAACGTGTGACTGGATGGAGAGGATACCTTGCATAGTACCAGACCTCTTCTTGTTGTTATCAATAGTTCAAAGACAGCGGCAAGCGCTCAATTTACGAAACCAGTAGTGTATTCGACAAACCAAGATTCTCGAACTCAATTCTGAAGCGAATGGGCTGAGAGTTGGTCATCCATACCTGACTCTTGATTTCTCTCTGTCTTTTCAAGCGGGAGGGCAAACACTCGTCAACTCGCTCAAGCAACTACAAAGGTATCGGCGTCGAGTGTAACAGCCGCTTGAGGGATTGGCGTCTGCTAATTGTTGAAAATCAGTTTTCACCGTGTCGTCAATGGTCACGCATAAAATGAAAAAACGAGCCTTCCACATTAAGTTGGGGAAGGCTCTTTCTCGATGATGTTTAATTGGCTAAAGGTTCATGCTTGGCCGCGATCAAGCCATAAGCACTCCAACCTAAGAAGGTAACAATTGAACCCCACATCATGGCTTCGTAGCCAGAGCCGTACAACGCGTAGAAGCTGTAGAGAGAACCAACCAAAGCGATGATGTTGGTGGTTTTCATTTCGCGCTCAGGCACGTGCGCCACTTGCTGCATGATGAAGATTGCGCCCATACAGAGAATGTAAGGAATCACGTTGGTTACTACCGCGAGGTTCACCAGCGCTTCAAATTGCTCGTTCAATGTGGGTGAGATGGTCATTAAAGACAACACCGACTGGATAACCGTGATGGCTACCATCCCTTTGATGGGCGTGCCGCGTTTATCAACTTCAGAGAACAGTTTCGGGAAGAAGCCAGCATCCGAAGAGGATTTGAATACCGACGCGATAGTGAACTGCCAACCCAGTAGTGAACCTGCACAAGCCAGTACCGCCATACCCGCGACCATTTTGCCAGCGGTTGAGCCTAGCATCACTGTCCATACGGTTGAGAATGGCGCTGTCGATGCCGCAAGATCAGCATTCGCCACAATGCCAGAACAGATGTTGGTTGAAACAATGTAAACCACCGCCGCAATCAGCGTACCGCCCAATACTGCAATCGGCACGTTCTTTTCTGGGTTGTCCACCGCATCGGAGTTGGCGCAAGCCGATTCCAAACCTAAGAACGCCCAAAGTGTCATTGCGATCGACGCGCTAACCGCTTCACCAAATGGCAGATGATGTGGGTTCCACGCTTCTACGTACATGGTTGGGTTAAACCAGAACCAGCCCACAATTCCCAAAGAACACACAGGAAGGATAACGCCCCAAACCGTAAACGAGCCGATTTGACCCGTGATCTTCGCACCACCAAAGTTAGCGAAGGTACAGATCCAAAGGATAGCGATGGTGTACAGACAGGTTTCGACTGGCGACAAAGTCACTTCGAAGAAAGCCGAGCCATAACCGACACAGGTTATCGCAATCGCGATGTTGGCAATCAACAATGACAAGCCGTAGGTCCAACCCGCCATAAACGCACCCGATTTACCAAACGCGTACGAGGCATAACCGTTCATCCCACCGTCACGCTTACTAAAGCGACCACACTTTGCAAATACATAAGCAAGAGCCAATGAGCCCGCCGCGGTGATCAGCCAAGATAGAATCGAAATCGTGCCTACTTGCGCTAACTTACTTGGCAACATGATGATGCCCGAGCCAGCCATGTTAATGAATGTCAGAATGGTTAGCTGCACCACCGACATTTTTTTGGTTTCAGTACTCATAAATTATTCTCCACGAATAAACGGTTCGCACCGCGACAACCAAGTCACGATGCGAACGGGGTAGATTAATCTTTAAGGGCGTAGCAATGGGCGGTGGTGCGGCCATTGACGTCTTCTAGGTAGACACCTTGAATCTCTGGTGCGAAGCCTGGGAATCGGTTGATGCCTTCTTCTAGAGATAAGAAGTAATCGACCACTTGTTGCGTCCAGATTTCGCCCGTGATCACACAGATAATGCCTGGAGGGTAAGGAAGCGCACCTTCTGCAGCGACACGACCGACCGCTTCTTTCAGCGGCAAGTAATCACACTCGCCGCGGAAGTATTTGCGTGTTGCCACATCCGGTTTGTGCACCATGGTTGGGAAGTATTCGCTGCGGAACATCGCTTTTTGTAGCTGTTTCACGTTCAGCTCTTTGTACATGTCATGCATTTCCTGACAGAGCTGACGAATGGTGTAGCCGCGGTAGCGCTCTTTGTTCGCTTCGTAAACGCGAGGCAGCACGATGTTTAGCGGTGCATCATCACGAATGAATTTCTCGAAGCGGTTAATTTGCGCCACAAGATGACGGATCTTACCCATGTCCTCTGCTGGTGTGAGAAGGAACAAGATAGAGTTCAAGTCACACTTCTCTGGGATGATGCCGTTTTCACGTAGGAAGTTCGCCAATAACGTGGCAGGAATACCAAAGTCTGCGTAACTGCCATCTTCCGCAATACCGGCGGTGGTGAGTAGCAATTTACATGGGTCAACGAAGTATTGGCCTTCGCCGTAACCTTCGAATTTGTGCCAGCTTGCGTTTGGCTCAAACATAAAGAATTTCTTGTTGGTGGCGATGACATCCGTATCGTAGCTGCCCCATGGCTGACCATCGACTTGGTCAGGAATGAACGGACGGATCAGCTCACAGCTTTTGAGGATTTCTTTACGCGCTTCGATACCGGTCTTAACCGCATCACGCCATAGGCGCAGACCCGCTTCACCATCGTGGATCTTCGCGTTGACATCCAATGCTGAGAACAGCGCGTAGAACGGTGAGGTTGACGCATGCATCATAAACGCGTTGTTGAAGCGTTTGTGGTTACAGTAGCGAGCCTGACCTTTGATGTGGTGGTCTTTTTTGTGGATTTGCGAGGTTTGAGAAAAGCCAGCTTGTTGCTTGTGAACAGACTGAGTCACGATCACACCCGCATCTTCTGGTTTCAGATCCAGTAGCAGTGGCGAACAGTCTTTCATCATAGGAATGAACTGCTCGTAGCCCACCCATGCCGAGTCGAATAGGATGTAGTCACACAGGTGGCCAATCTTATCCATCACGTAGCGTGCGTTGTAGATCGTACCGTCGTAAGTACCCAATTGGATGATGGCAAGACGGAATGGACGCGCATCACGCGCACGTTCGGGCGACACTTTGGCGATTTGAGCACGTATGTATTCTTCATCAAAGCAGTGCTCATCCATACCCCCGATAAAACCCCAAGGGTTACGCGCTGTCTCTAGGTAAACAGGCGTGCCACCCGCTTGGATTAATGCGCCGTGGTGGTTTGATTTGTGGTTGTTACGGTCAAACATCACCAAGTCACCCTCGGTCACTAACGCGTTACACACCACTTTGTTTGACGCCGAAGTGCCGTTGAGGACAAAGTAGGTTTTGTCTGAGTTGAACACTTTTGCGGCGTGCGCTTGAGCTTGGTGTGCAGAACCTTCGTGGATCAACAAGTCCCCTAAATCCACGTCCGCGTTACACAAGTCACTACGGAATAGGTTTTCACCGAAAAAATCGTAGAACTGCTTGCCCGCCGGGTGTTTTTTGAAGAACTGACCGCCTTGGTGTCCTGGACAGTCAAAGGCGGAGTTGCCCATTTCCACGTAGTGCGTCAGTTGTTTGAAGAAAGGCGGCAATAGGCGGCATTCGTATTTGGTTACCGCTTCATTGATTTGGCGGCTGTAGTATTCGATGGATTGTCTTTCTAAATCGATAACGCCGGTTAACCATACGTAATCTTCAGCTGACACTGGGGGTGGCGTCCGTCACCAAAAATACCGGAATACCATAACCTGTTTCGGAAATGACTTTGTGCAGGCCCGCTTTAATATCTGCCGAAGTAATAATGGCAGCACCAACATCGGTTAATTCTACTTGCTCTAAAGGATGAAGATGACGATTAAATTGTTCATCTAAAGATTCAGCTAATAAACTAAAATCTTCTGGCATGTAATTACTAACACCAATAACTAAACGCTTCATTTGAAATATCTCTTATTTGTTCTTTAAAAACGACAAGCACAGATATTACAAACGGAATTTAGATTTAAAATTTAAAAAACAAATTTCGTGATTACTCGTTCATAATTAAAAACCTTATTTACTCGAAATAAAATTTCGAGATCTTTATCACTTTCCTTTTGATAAGCCAATGATATTGGATTGAGACTAAATTTAAATTCAGATAAGAAATTCTGTGACCAAACCAGTGACAAATAGAAACATAATCAAAAGAAAATAAAATTTTGCGATTTTCATCACTCTATATTGTTCGTATTTGATTTATTAGCGAGAAATAAAACACGGCATTTAACATTTTATAAACCGCAAACAAAAAAGCCATCAACATTTCTGCTAATGGCTTTTCATTTATTGTAGGGAAAAGAAACAAGATCAGTTAAATAGATGACTATCCAGCTTAACGCCATTGTTCGACCACTGTAGATACCGTTTCACAGCGATACCCGATGAGTACATCGTATGCTTACAGTCCATACATTCAACAAAGTACAACCCACTCATGCCTGCCATGACGTGCAACCGGCGGCTATCGCAACGCTTACAAGACAACCTTTGAACCTTGTGATTGGTGTCTATACGGCGAGCAAAATTCAGTGTTTCATGGGAACATAACGCTTCCATAGCACTTTCCTTAAAAGGATGCTCACTGAGTAGATAATTGATGGCGTAGTCGTAAACAGGGGGAATTGATGATTTTCCACTCTCTATATTGGTTATTTTGGCAACGGAGACTCCCAACAAAGAGGCAAATTCCACTTTGCTGTATTCCAAGATAAACCGAGAAGAGATGAACTTATCTGCACTTATAATTCTCAACATACACAAATCTCTAATAATAATAAACCGAGCACGTTGTACTCTGTTCATTGTTGAAACATGCAATAAAAGTCACTTCCAATTGTATTTATTCGAACAGTATGTTCTTTTTGTTTTTTATTATCATGCTACTAATTGATGTTAAAATCAACAAGCACAATTTAGTACAATCATTATTTACATTAAACATGATTAAATATTTTTACTTATACAAATCAAGTAAAATCATAAAATGATTAAATACTTCCTCTTATTGAGCATTAAGCCTTGCATTTTATAAAGAGGGATTCCCCCCCCTTTTTACATAGTTTTCACCATCATCAATCACTGGTAACCAATGCTGTTGACTATAAGGATAAATAAACAGCAAACTCATCAAGAAATAGCCTTCTATTGTCAGCAGGTGTTCAGTGGCCATCGCCATTTGTATCCTCCTTATGCAACCATGATGATTCATTCAGTGGCATCCAACCTCCCCCCCATGCGGCACATTTCCTCAATAACAGACTGTGAGCTCTTTTGGGTGATTACATTGGACTTAATTTTCAATAAAAAACAACTTGGATAAAAATCGTGAACTGCTCCGCATTGAGCGGAGAGGGTGGTTGGACTTCTGGCACGTCATCCTCCGTGCCTGGCTCACAAAATCGCCTCATCCTCCCCCTTTCTACGCCCTAAATTTGTGCATCGTTTCACGCCTTCTCCTTCTACCATTCGTGATCCCCATACCTGCATTGCGTTATTTATCAATAACAAAAATCTTTGCTGATTTTTCTCACATTTTGCTGGCAAACGAAATTCATAGCATATCTGGGCTTTTTTATAATTACGCATATGGATATAGAACGTGAACAAACAACCTTTCAACTTATCTCTGCTGGCGAAAGCCATCATGCCTATAATGGCAACCTCACTGCTCATTGGCTGTAACTCTTCTAACGATGGAGAGACGGCGAACCCACAACCAGACACTGGCAAAGTGGCTCGTGTCTATTTCAAAGCGAGCGAAACTGCAACTCGAGCAGCAGCTGACAGCAGCGCTTACGACAAAGCGACGTTATACGTTTGGAATAACGACACCTGTGGTGGCTACGCCGAAACCGACGAAGGCCATGATGATTGGGGCACAGGTATGAAACCCACTGGCGTGGACGATAAGTTTGGTGCCTACTGGGATCTGCAAGTGCGCAGCGAAGCGACCCAGTGCATCAACTTTATTCCTCGTGTAGATGGGGCGAAACCCCTTGGCGATTTTGATGCCAAACTCGATCTGACTCAAACAGGCAAAAATAACGCCGTCTACACCCAACAAGGTGTGGCCGCCGTTTACCCAGAGCTGATCTCAAGCTCTGACATCCCGGCCAACACGGCACGCGTTTACATGAACACGCCAGATGGCGATGAAGGGCACTTCACCTTACATGTTTGGAACAACGACACCTGCGGCGCTTTTGATGGCAACGCTACCACATGGCCAGGTATGGAACCTACCGGCTTTAGTGATGTGTACGGACCCTATTGGGATCTGCCAGTGAAAGGCGCAGAGGGCTGCATCAACATCATTCCAAACAACAAATCCAACGGCGACTACCAAACTTCAGACCTTAAGTTTGAGTTTGATAAAACCACCGCGATTGGCAATGTCGCGTTTGTGTTTAAAGGCACCAACAAGGTGTACTACACCGCATTGGCACAAAAGCCTGTGGCACAAGTTGAACTGGCGGGCGCAAGCGCGATTTTTGCCGATGACAGCGTGATTCTAGTCAACGCTAAAGACGCCACCAGCGTCACACTCTACTACTCAGAAAGCGGTGAACTGGCTTTCGATAGCGCCAGCAAAAAAGTCACGGGTGCAACCAAACAAATCACTTCAAGCAAAGCAGCGAGCGCCGATTGGAACAAAACCAAGCCACATCTGAGCAACGATTTTATCGGTTTTGAAATGGACTTTAGTGGCGAAGGTAACGCGCTGAAAGATCTGCTGAAAGGTCAATTGATCTTGGTGGCAAGCGATGCGACAGGCGTCATTAAAGCAACCGAAGTCCAACCTGCCAGCGCATTGGATGCACTCTACGCCGCGGCCGCGACCAAGCTCAGTTATGGTGCAGTGCTCAACCAAGACAGCACCACCACATTCCGCCTTTGGGCTCCAACGGCGCAGAGCGTCAAGCTGATCCCGTACAATGCTGATAAACAAGCACAAACCGCCATCGTAATGACATTTGATGCCACCAGCGGTGCCTGGGTAGCAGAAAACACCGCACTCAAACACGGTGATTTCTACCGCTACGAAGTCACGGTTTATCACCCAGCCACAGACAAGGTCGAAACCTACCAAGTGACCGACCCCTATTCCTTGAGCCTCTCGATGAACTCGGAATACAGCCAAGTGGTGGATCTGGCCAACGCGGAGCTGAAACCGTCGGGATGGGACGCACTTTCTTCACCACACAACCAAGCAAACCCAGCCGAGTTTGTCTTGTATGAAGCGCACATTCGTGACTTCTCGGCACTGGATGACTCAACGACCGAAGCCAATCGTGGTAAGTACAAAGCCTTTACTCAAGCAGGTGCTGCGCCTGTCGAGCATCTCAAAAAACTGGCTCAATCGGGCGTTACACACTTACATCTACTGCCGACCTTTGATATTGCGACCATCAATGAAGACCCAACCAAAGTGGCGAACATCAATCAGCCATTTGCTAAGTTGTGTGAACTGGATGCAAGCGTGAAAAACGATGCCGATTTCGGCAACTACTGCGACAGCAATGAAACGCTGAGCACCGTGTTTGAAACACTGGCGAAAAAAGACAGCAAAGAGAGCGCGGTAGTACAACGTTTGAACAGCCATGTGCGCAACCTAGACTCATTTAACTGGGGTTACGATCCATTCCACTACACGGTGCCAGAAGGTTCTTATTCATCGGATGCTGAAGGTATGGTGAGAATCAAAGAGTTCCGTGAAATGGTGATGTCGGTGAAAAAAGAGATCGGCATGAACGTGGTGATGGATGTGGTCTACAACCACACCAACGAATCAGGGGTATCGTCCAAATCGGTCTTGGATCGCATTGTGCCTTGGTACTACCAACGCCTGAACGAGTTCTCAGGTGCGGTGGAGCAATCGACCTGTTGTTCTAACACGGCGCCGGAAAACCAAATGTTTGCCAAGCTGATTGACGATTCCATTAGCACTTGGGTGAAAGAGTACAAGATCGATGCGTTCCGCTGGGATCTGATGGGCCACCACCCACTGGCGCAAATGAAGCAAACCTTGGCTGCTGCCAAAGCCGTCGATCCAAATGTCTACTTCTACGGTGAAGGTTGGAACTTCGGTGAAGTGGGTAACGATCGCATGTTCAAACAAGCCACTCAGTTAAACCTTGCGGGTACGGGCATTGGTTCATTCTCGGATCGTCTTCGTGACGCAGTCCGCGGCGGTGGCCCATTCGACAGCCAAGATTCGCTTCGTTCAAATCAAGGCTTTGGTAACGGTATTTACGTTCAGGTGAATGAGAAGAACGAGCAAAACGCCGCGCTGAAGACAACTGCGCTGCACCTTGCCGATCTGACTCGTTTGGGCATGGCAGGCAACTTAAAAGCCTTCACATTCACCGATAGCAAAGGCAAAGCGATCACTGGTGCTGAGTTGGATTACAACGGTCAACCCGCGGGTTACGCGCAAGATGCGTGGGAAATCCAGAACTACGTCTCCAAACATGACAACCAAACCCTGTGGGACAACAACCAGTACAAGATTGCCTATGCGACCACGGCCGCAGAGCGCACACGTATGCAAGCTGTGGGTTTGTCTACCGCGATGCTTGGCCAAGGCGTGCCATTTATCCATATGGGCAGCGAGTTACTGCGTTCTAAATCGATGCAGCGCGACTCGTATGACTCAGGCGATTGGTACAACCGCGTTGACTTCACTAAGCAAGACAACAACTGGAATGTTGGCCTGCCACGCGAAGACAAAGACGGCAGCAACTGGGCGATCATCGATGCCGTGATCACTGGCTCAAGCGATCGCGCCATGCCAAGTGCCACAGACATCGATAACATGGATAAGTTCTTCAACGAACTGGCCGCACTACGTGCTTCTTCTGGTCTGTTTACCCTAGGCAAAGGCAGTGAAATCATCAAACGCGTTGCGTTCCACAACACAGGCGCAGAACAAACACCAGGGCTTATCGTGATGAGCATCGACAACAGTGGTGATAAGCACGATGCCACCATTGATGCAACGCGTGATGGCGTGGTGATTGTGGTGAACGCGTCGCCAAGCATGGTCAGTGACTTTGCCAAGTTTGATGCAGCGGGCTACACGCTCCATGCAGTGCAAACCAATGCGGGCAATGACTCTCTGGCGAAGAACCAAGATAAAGTGGCTCAGGTCGTGAATGGCAAACTCACGGTTCCAGCTTGGTCTGTCGCGGTCTTTGAGAAGCTACGTTAAGTTTCTATTAGTAGAAAAACAACCAGTAAGAAAAGACAACGCCCGCATCATGCGGGCGTTTGTTTAGGATTTGTGTTGGGAGGAAAACAGGTCTTGAGTGAAATCGAGCTCGCTGCCAGCAGAGGAATCGGCACCAGCACTTGGTGGCTGAGGCTCTTGGTTAATGGTGTCAGCCAGTAGCCCCTCATCTATCTCTTCAAACACCAATGGCTCATCACTGCGATCCAAATTGGCCTCAAGCGGAGGGAAATAACTCGGTCGCTTATACACTTTATTGAGCGCTTTAATGATGGCGTGCTTACCCACTTTGCCCGCTTCAAGCTTTTTCAACAAAGGTTTTGCCACCGCTTGCAAACCCACCACGATGTCGACCCCAATTTTCGTCGCCACTTGATCACGCATTGCGCGCGCTTTTTCATAACCAAAATGAGACGCCAAGAACAGCCACACGTAAGCCAACGCATTGCCGGTTTTGCCATAATCACGCCAAGCTTCGCCCGCATGGAACATGGCTTCGGCGCTGCCTCTTTCGGCTGCGCGTTCAAGCCAATAGGTACCTTTGGCATGATCCGTCTTGGTTCCGACTCCCGCTAAATAACTGAGGCCAAGGTGAATTTGCCCATCGACACTGCCTTTACTTGCCGCTTTGTGATACCACTGGTAAGCATTATCGTTCGAGCGCTCGGGATTCTCACCCGATTGGCTCCACTCCCCCATAAACAGCATCGCATCCAAGTTGCCTTGAACCGCCGCTTCTTCAATTAAGCGATAGCCTTTGGGTAAGTTTTTTTCAATGCCACGACCATGAACAAGGGCTTTGCCCGCTTCAAATTTCGCATCCAGACTGCCTTCCAGCCCTGCAATGGCCAAACGCCAGAAGTTCGCTTGTTCTTTGAGGATCAAGTCTTCACGCATGCGGTCACTCATGCGCACAATGCCATACATCGAGTTCACATTGTCTAAACGTGCCCCTTTGTTATACCAATAGAGCGCTTCCTTTAAATTAGTTCGCTCCGCTTCTTTGGCTAAAAACAGGATCGTCGGAATATGACCGCCTTCGGCCTTGAAAAGTCGTTCTTGTCTTTCTTGCTCTCGCGCTTTTTCGATTGCTTTGCGGTTGGCAATTTCCCTTGCTTTTCGCTCTTGTTCGAGTCGTTGCTTCCTTAACGATAAGGAGAACATCCAAACAAACACCAGCAGCAAAGACAGCCCCGTAGCGCCAATGGCGACGGCCATCATACTCATAATGTCATTTCTTTATTGAACAGCTCACTCTGAGCCTAATTAAAACATGCTTCTTGCTAAGTTTAACGGCATATTTGTTAAATTCTTGAGCTAAGGTTACTTAAGTATACACATAGCCTCAGAGAATCCGCTCTACGCCCCCGATAAGGATGAGTTCAAGCCGTCGCATATCCGTTAAGTTGCCCCAATAATAATGACCCTACAAACATGGGATAAATGTGAAATGAAAAAACAAAAATTCACCGTTTACCAAGTATTTACTCGTTTATTTGGCAACAAAGTTCAGCACAGCCGACCTTGGGGAAGCAAAGAGGAAAATGGCGTTGGTAAGTTCAGTGATTTTACCGACCTCGCACTGAAAGAAATTCGTCAACTTGGCATTAGCCATATTTGGTACACGGGCGTGCCACACCATGCGTTGGTGGCGGATTATCAACACTATGGTATTGGGCACGATCACCCTGCCGTCGTGAAAGGGCGTGCCGGCTCACCCTATGCCGTCAAAGATTACTACTCGGTGAATCCCGATCTGGCCGACAATCCGGCAGAACGATTGTCAGAGTTTGCCGCGCTAATTGAGCGTACCCATCGCCACGGCATGAAGGTGATCATCGATATCGTACCCAACCACGTTGCGCGCAAGTATCACGGATTAAACAACCCTGAAGGGGTGCGTGACTTTGGTGCTGATGACGACACCTCTGTCGAATATCACCGAGACAACAACTTTTACTATATTCCAGGGCAAGCCTTTCAACTGCCTGACTTTCCAACGCCCTTTACCCCACTCGGCGGCGAGGCGCACCCACAATTGCAGTGGCCTTACGAAGAGTTCCCTGCCAAATGGACCGGCAACGGCTCGCGCTTAGCCAAACCTCAATTTGATGATTGGTATGAAACGGTCAAAGTCAATTACGGTGTGCGACCCGATGGCAGCAAAGACTTTGCCGAATTGCCAGCGGATTTTGCACAGAAAACCGCAGCAGAGCACTTTGCCTTTTGGCAGCAGCAAGACGTACCTGACTCGTGGAAGAAATTTCGCGACATCGCTCTGTATTGGCTCGAATTCGGCGTCGATGGTTTCCGTTACGACATGGCCGAGATGGTCCCTGTCGAGTTTTGGAGCTATCTCAACTCACACATCAAAATGCGCAATCCTGATGCGTTTTTGATGGCCGAAGTGTATCAGCCTCATCTATACCGCGATTACATTCACTTGGGCAAAATGGATTATCTGTACGACAAAGTGGATTTGTACGACGGGCTCAAAGCGGTGATGCAAAACCGCGCTTCGACCGCCATCATCGGCGAGATCCAAGCGCAAATGATGGACATCGAACACCATATGCTGCACTTCCTCGATAACCATGACGAGCAGCGCCTCGCCTCGCCTCAGTTTGCTGGGGATGCGGAGTTTGGTCGCCCTGCAATGTTGGTCTCGGCTTTACTCAGTAGCTCACCCACCATGATTTATTTTGGCCAGGAAGTGGGCGAAGCAGGGGCTGAATTGGGCGGATTTGGCCTGCCCAGCCGCACGTCGATTTTTGACTATGTGGGCGTGCCCGAGCATCAAAAATGGATGAATGAAGGCCAGTTTGATGGCGGCCAACTAAATGAGAAACAACGCGCGCTGCGGGCGTTCTATGTACGTTTACTCAACTTCACCTTAACCCACTCAGCAATGAACGGTGAGTATTGCGATTTGTACTCCACTAACCAACAAGCATTGAGCCACTTCTGCCATCTGTTTGCTCGTTTCGATTCTCAGCAGTTGGTACTGGCTGCCAGCAACTTTTCAGCACACCACAGCAATACATGCCAAGTGGTGTTGCCTGAGGCGTTGATCGCGCAACTTGGACTTGCGGATGGTCAATATACCTTAGTGGATAAACTCACTGACCAATCCAGTCATCATGCCAGTGAAAATCTGCAACTGAACGTCAATCACGGTCAAGGTCGAGCTTGGCTCACCCTACCCCCTTTTGCCGCCAGCGCATGGGTACTTGAGCTATAACAGTGGAAAAAACGGCCATTAGAAAAGACCCATAAAAACAGTTCTTGGGCTTGTTCACAGTTTGGCACTCTGTGGACAAGCCTCTTCCTTTCTTTCTGCACCTTGTGACCGCTTTACTCCGCACTGATATAAAAACTTTCTATATCACTGTTTGTGTTAACTATTTCTCTGCGGGTTCTGTCAGGGGTAATATTCCACTTAGAACATATTACGCGAGACAATAACAATGAAACCGATTATCAAAACACTTTCTGTTTGTACGCTTGCCACCTTAATGACGGCGCCAGTTATGGCGATGCAAGAAGGGGAAATCACCATCTGGATCAACGGCGACAAGAGCTACCAAGGCTTAGCCGAAATAGGTCGTCAATTTGAACAAGATACGGGCGTGAAAGTGATCGTCCAGCATCCTGAGTCACTGGAAGCCAAATTCCAACAACATGCCGCTACGGGCGGTGGTCCAGACATCATTTTCTGGGCCCACGATCGTTTTGGTGGTTATGCCGAAGCGGGTTTGCTTTACGAAGTGAAACCGAGCAAAGAGTTCAAAGAAAAACTGGTCGATTTCAGCTGGGATGCCGTTACGGTTAACGGCAAAATTGTCGGCTACCCATTGGCCATTGAAGCCCCTTCTCTTATCTACAACAAAGACTTACTGCCAGAGCCACCTAAAACGTGGGAAGAGCTGCCACAGATCCAAAAGCAGATGCAAAAACAAGGTAAGCAAGCGATCATGTGGGACATCAAAAATGCCTACTTCACTTGGCCAGTCATCTCCTCTGGTGGCGCATTTGCCTTTGAAAAAATCGACGGCGGATACAATGCCAAGAGCACAGGGGTAAACAACCAAGCAGGCATCCATGGCCTTCAATATCTGGTGGATATGGTCAACCAAGGTGTCCTCAACCCTGATATGGATTACTCCGTTGCGGAAGCGGCTTTCACCAAAGGCGAAGCGGCGATGACCATTAACGGCCCTTGGTCTTGGGGGAACTTAGATAAACTCAACGTCAATTACGGTGTTGCCGTTCTGCCTACTCTTAACGGTGGCAAAGGCAATCCGTTTGTCGGCATTCTCAGTGCCGGCATTAACGCCGCTAGCCCAAATACCGATTTGGCGGTCGAGTTTTTGGAAAACTATCTATTCCAAGATGAGGCGCTAAAAATCATGAACAACGACAAACCACTTGGCGCTGTGACATTGAAATCGTTCCAAACCATCTTAGAAAGTGATGAGCGCATTAAATCCACTATGATTAATGCCGAGAATGGCGAAATTATGCCAAACATTCCACAGATGACGGCTTACTGGTTTGCCGAAGGCGCAGCCATTGACAACGCAATGCAAGGTAAGCAGAGCGTGAAAGACGCTCTCGACATGGCCGCGAAGCAAATTACCAAATAAAGATTTCATCGTATCCTTGGCACAGTTCGCTGTGCCTTTTTTCGTTTTAGGAACCTAAACCATGCACACGCTTCCCACCCTGTATCTTAAAGGGACTTTCAATGGTTGGGGATTAGATACCCCGTTTGTGCCCGTTTCACCGCAGCAACTTCAAGCTTGCGTTGTCCTTTCTGCCGATCGCCATCAGTTTAAAATTGCCGATAAAGATGGCACGGCGCAATGGACCTTTTCCGCCCACCCAACCCAAGCGATTGAACTGAATGAAGCGATCGCACAGCCGTTGATCGCCACTCAAGGCATCGGCAATGATCTTGTTTACAATCCGCAAAAAACCGAACGATTCACCTTAACCCTCGACTGCTCACAACCACAGCCCAGCTTGACGGCCACCAAAGGGGCGAACAATGCGGAAGTCGAGGTTGAACGAGCGCAACTGCATAGCCAGTTGATCCCTACCTGTGGCCCCACACCAAACGCGCCCCATCGTGAACATGCTCTTGCTATCGACACTCTGTTTGACACATTGGCCATTGAAGAAAACCGCCGTTTCCCGTTTGTGTTTGGTGATAACGTCGACGGCTACTATGAAGGTCAAACGCACTGCTTTGTTGGCGCGGGTCGTTATCGACATCATCAAGGTTGGTATCTCGGCGGTTTTGCGGCCTTTGTCGACGGCCAGCTCCTCAACAAACCAGAAGCCTGCCGTGCTCGCTTACTGCCTTATGGCATTGAACATCACTACGCCTGCCACAGTCGCGATCGTTTGAGCGTTCATTCAGGGCAACGGCAAGTGGCACTAAGCGTGCAAAGCGTTGAGCCCACCACTTTAGCCATCGTGCCTGAGCTCAACATTGCCCTCAACGATTGCCAAATAAAAACCTATGGCCAATGCGTGTTGATTGAGATCGACCCCGAACGAGTGCCCGAAGGCGCGCCAAGATTCCTTGCTCTGAGTGCCAACCAAGCCGTAGAAGCGCAAGAGGTGACGTTTGAGCAATGCCCTGCATTGGATTATGCCGTTCATCTTGATGGTGGGAACTGCAAGCTGCGCATCACCACCAGTCAACCGAGCACGTTATTGACCCTTTACCTCTGCTTTGAACACGATAAAGACGCCGCGATACAGCAGGCGCAAAATGCGGCTTACCAGCATGCTGACTTACGACATCAACATCAGCTCTACCACTTCCTCACGGACAACGATTTCTACTGCGATGACCAAGAATATAACCGCGCTGTGATGTGGGCGAGATTGGCCAGTCGAACGTTCGTCAGCCACGAATTTGGTTTAGGCATTTGGGCGGGCTTGCCATGGTTTAAAGATTGTTGGGGGCGCGATACCTTCATCGCTCTGTCCGGCACGTCATTGATTAACGGCCTGTTTGATGAAGCCAAAGCGATCATCAGTAACTTTGCCTCCATGCAAAAATCCGACCTCGATGATGTCAATCATGGTCGTATCCCTAACCGAGTCACCAGCAAAACCAACATCATCTACAACACCACCGATGGCACGCCTTGGATGATTCGTGAAATCATGGAATACCTTCACTACAGTGGTGATATGGCCTTTGCACAGCAGATCTACCCCGTGGTGCAGCGCTTTATCCAAGGCGTTGAAGAACATTATCTGGATGAAGATGGATTGATGTCGCATCGCGATCCGGATACTTGGATGGACGCCAAAATTAACGGGCAGATCCCGTGGTCACCTCGCGGCCCGAAAGCCAATGACATTCAAGCGTTGTGGTTTGAGAGCCTACAAATCGCCGAGCAACTGGCGCTTTGGCAAGGTGATGAGTCGTTTGCTCAACACTGCCACCAGCTCGCCACCAAAGCGCAAGAGAGCTTTGTCGCCAAGTTTTGGCAGCCAGAGCGTCGCTGTTTAGCCGATTGTCTGCGTCATGGTGACGAGGCTGATCTCAGCCAGCGCCCCAATCAGTTGATGGCATTAACCATCCCGATGAAACGTAACTTGCTTGCTGCCGAGATTGGCCAGCATTTAGTGAAAAACTGCGTTGAACAATTGTTATTTCCATGGGGGATCTGCTCTCTGACTCAAAGCCATCAAGATTTTCATCCGTATCACGATAATCGCAGCGAATACCATAAGGACGCCGCCTACCACAACGGCACCATTTGGGGCTGGAATGCTGGCTTTACCGTGAGCGCATTGTGTCAATTTGGCCAACAAGATTTCGCTTACCAGCTCAGCAAGAATCTCGCTAAGCAAATTTTGACCCAAGGTCATCGTGGCACCATGAGTGAAAACCTCGACGCCTTCCAGCAAGACGAAAACGCGTTAGTGATGACAGGCACCTACGCACAAGCGTGGTCCGTTTCTGAGTTTGCACGTAATGCTCAGCAAGATTATTTGGGCTTTATGCCAAGATTGGCTGAAAAGCGAATGCTCCTGCATCCACAGTTACCCTCACGCTGGCACAAGGTGAAGGCGCGCTTGCCTTTTGGCCAACACAACGCTTTGCTGTTCACGGTTACGAACCCGGACAACACAGGGCAAAACAACACGCTTATTTACAGTGTAAAACCAGAACGCGTGGAGCCCGAGGTTCAGCTCACCTTGGTGCTTGAACTGGAAGACACGCAGTTGCACTTAACCTTCCCACTGAATGAAGCGCACTCGTTTATTGTTCGTGACGGCCAACTCAAACCGCTGGCACCGGAGGTAATGCTCACCGTGGTAGACAAACCCCACTACGCTCTGTTGGAAAATCTCTCCTTTGCTCAGCCTGATTGGCAAAGAAAGCACCATGCCTTGCAGCAGCAAGATTACTTACGCCAAAAACGCATGGCTGACAATCTTGCCCTTGCAGAGGATTAACCCATTCCAGACCATCGATCCAGATCATAGCTCCAGATCATAGGTTGCAAAGCAAAAAGGCGCTCCAGATGGAACGCCTTTGTTTTTGATGATGTTTTTATCGAATCAAAAATCGTTATTTTTTACTGTTCACCGCTTTCACAAACGCTTCTTGTGCACCCGGAATGTTCAGCGCTTTGGCTTCATCCAGTAGGCTCAAAGCTTTCGGGATGTCTCCCTTCGCGACCGCTTGTTCAATCGCCGATAAATAGAATTTTTGCGATTCTGGCTGCGCTTTGATGGCTTTTTCGACCACTGGGGCGGGTGCCACGTCAGCGGGTTTCACAGGGTCAATCGCACGGAATGGGCGCAGTTTCAGCGTCTCCACTTGCACTTCAACACGGCCGCCCAAGCGATGGGTATAAACCGGATCGGTCACCATCGGCATCACTTCACCAAACTCTTTGGCGCGTACCTTCGCAGGATGGTCAACCGTGACCTGTTTGCCCAACTGATCAGCTGGGGTGTAAATTACAAAATAAGGGGTTTGTTCTGCATTGGTTGTGAAACGTTCAATGTAACGCGTTCTGGTGAACGCATCCGAAGGCAAGATTTGAAAATCCGCCAGTTTGAAGGTTTCTACGACTTTAAACTGATTATCAAGCAGCAGCACTTCTGGCGCAAAAACGCTGTCGTCGATCATTAAACTCGAGACCGTAACGGTCACATCACCACTACGATCGCTAAAACGGAACGCAGCAAAATGGCTATTGCCTTGGCTAAACGTACCCACGGGCGACGCCAGATCAACATCAAACTTGATGTCTTCCTTATCGTTTAATTGCGCGTAAGGAAATTGAGAGAATTCGGTACAGCAAACTTCTGCATTCGTTGGGGGAGCCAACTCGGTTTGCACTTGCGCATCCGAGGCACAACCGGCAAGCAAGGCACCCAGAACGACAGCTAACAAAGAGTGTTTGTTTTTCATTATATTTCTCACTATGTGGTTGTAGGATACAAAGTCAAAAAGGCAGCCTTCTGGCTGCCTTTAATACTAATCGGTTTAGAACCAAATTTCAGTGTGAACACCGAAGACAAATTGGTCTTTACCATTGTCGATACCAATCATGCTTGCACTCGCTTCATCGTCGGCTTTGATGTAGCTGATGTAAGGTTTGATTTGTGGGCGACCAAAGTAGTCAGAGTTTGCAGTAAACGCGGTTGCTACTTCTAGGTTTAGAATGTTGCTTTCTAGTGCATCACCAGTACGACCCCAGTAACCTTCGTCACCTTCTTCGTGACCGTAAGATGCGGTTGCTTCTAGACGCACGTTTTCGTTCAGTTTGTATGAAGGACGCGCTGCTACGATGTAGCGAGTCAAACCTTCAGCTGTCCAAAGTTGATCAAGAGCAGTGATGTAAGTCACTTCAGTACCCAACTGAACTTTGTCAGAAATGTTCCAAACACCGTAAGAAGTGAAGAACAAAGACTCAGCCTTGTCATCGCCGCCTGACCAGTTACCAAAGTTCACACCACGGTTTTGCATGATACCGTTACCGTAAGCGATCGCCGTTTGAGTCCAACCATCTAGGCCGTAGTAGCTGGAGTTCAACGTCACAGATGCACCAACGCCATCGTCGTCTTTACCAGGTTTTGCTTGGCGACCAATTTTCAGGTCGAAATCTAAGCTACCGATACCTGCATCTACGCCGTAGTAGTATAGGTCAATAGAAGAAAGCGTTTCACGAGCAGCGCCATCGTTGCCTGCAGTTGGATCCGCCATTACATAAGCGATACCCGCAGTGTTGCCACCCAATTTGGTTTGTAGACCCGCACCGATACCAGAAGATTGCTTCCAGAATTCGCCAGACAGGATGCCCGCTGCGCGGTTTAGGTAACGTTGACCACCCCAAATTGACGTGTCTTCACCTAGAATGCCACCTAACTCAACAAACGCTTCTTTTACCGCGAAACCATCTTCGTCAGCAACTTTTTGGTCGCCATCAGATGAGTAAGCTGAAGAGTTACCGTTACCGAACTCAGAACGAACGACGTAGTCCGCCCACACACCGTTTTCGTACTCAGAGTGTTTTTTAACAACGAATTCAACTTGGTTGGTGCTCTTACCGTGAGTACCTGCTGTTTTGTAATCTGGGCGACCAAATTCTGTGTCTGTTGTCGTACCGTCTACAACACGTACGTTAGAAGACATGTAACCGTGAACTTCCCAACCATCAGTTACCACATCAGTACCCGCAGCAAATGCAGTACCCGCTGCTAAAGTAGAAGCCACTGCGGCAGCGATCAAACTTACTTTTTTCATTCTTAACTCCATTAAGGACTATTCTTATATATCTCTCCATGAAGTCACTCACCAGGCAGTAGAGTTTGTGTTTTCAAGAAGAGAGGTAAGACGGGACTAGGTCCCCAGTTGTTTCAACAGTGACTATCCTATGAAAGGCGGAGAAGAATGACGTCCTCCACCCCGAAAAAAAACAGGGGGGATGAGAAGGGATGAGAATTTTTATGGCATGATGTTTTATAGAGCAAGATCACTGATTTAGGGTGGAGTTGGTAACTTTGTTAGTGATTTGCTGGCTACAAAATGAGGGCTGATTCATATTTTTGCCAAATATGAACGTTAGAAAGAAAGTTTATTACATTTATATTAATCGCTGGGGGGCGCTTGACCTCAGTAGGACAAAGTTTTTTACTAGTGGTTCCGAAAGATGGAAACTGAACTAAGAAAAATAACTATGACAACATCGCTCGCTCGCCCCTATCCATTGGGTGCAACGTTACACGATAAAGGCTGCAATTTTGCCGTCCATTCTCCGGATTGCGCGTCTATTCGCCTCGCTCTGTTTGATGACAACAACGAATTTAAAACTTTTGAACTCAGTGAAGAATACGCCGGCATCCGTTATACCTTTGTAGAGAATGTTCAGCATGGACAAAAGTATGGCTTCATTATCGACACTGAAAACGGCCCACTGCTTCTCTCCGATCCTTATGCTAAAGCCCTGGATGGCCCCCTCCACTACCAAACTCCCTACAGTGCAGAGAAAAGCTTCTCCATGCCAAAATGTGTGGTGTATCAAGATGATTTTGATTGGCAGGGTATCGAATCTCCACGCATTCCTCGTGAAGAGATGGTGTTGTTTGAAACACATGTCAAAGGCTTAAGCAAACTGAATCCGGAAGTGGCACCTGCGGCACAAGGTCGTTACCTTGGTTTAGTCAGTGATGCCATGTTGGCGTTTTACAAACAACAAAACATCAACACGCTGCAACTGCTGCCCGTCGCAGCGTGTATGCACGAACCGCACTTGCTCGACATGGGTAAGGTCAACTATTGGGGTTACAACCCGTACCTTTTCATGGTGCCAGACCCTCGCTATGCCGACAAAGACGCCATTTTGGAACTGAAAACCGCGATTCGAGAGCTGCATCGCAATGGCATCCAAGTGATTTTGGATGTGGTCTACAACCACACGGCGGAAGGGGGGGCTGGCCCAACCGTATTCAACCTTAAAGCGCTCGATTCGCGCTGCTATTTCAAACATGGTAGCCATTTCGCCAATTTCACTGGCTGTGGTAATACCGTCGATCTCACCTATCAGCCCGCGCTAAATTTGGTGATGGATACGTTGCGCTATTGGGTGAGCGAATTCAAAGTCGATGGTTTCCGCTTTGATTTAGCCGCAACACTGGGCCGCCAAGGGGATGACTACAGCCGAGAGGCTGCCTTTTTCAAAGCGGTCGCGCAAGATCCTGTCCTAAAAGAAACCAAACTGATTGCCGAGCCGTGGGATATCGGGCCCAATGGCTATCAAGTGGGCAATTTCCCATTTGGATGGAACGAATGTAACGACAAACTGCGTGATATTACCCGCAGTTTTTGGCGTGGCGATCAAGGCTATCTCAAAGAGTTTGCTACCCGTTTGATGGGGTCGCGCGATATCTACAGTGCGGCCAACTGGCCTTATAAACTCACGGTCAATTACATCACCTATCATGATGGCTTTACCATGCAGGATTTGGTGTCGTACAAGCACAAGCACAACGAAGATAATGGTGAGCAGAACCGCGATGGTCACGGTGACAACCGCTCAGAAAACTACGGGGCCGAAGGGCCAACGGAAAATCTGATGATCATCGCCACACGTGAAAAACAAAAGCGCAATTTCATGGCGAGCTTGTTGTTTGCGTTTGGTATCCCGCACATTCTCACCGCCGATGTGCTGTCTCATAGCCAAAAAGGCAATAACAACGCCTACTGCCAAGACAACGAAACCAGTTGGTTAAACTGGGAGCACTCTGAGCGTAAGCATGATTTTCGTCACTGGCTGGCACAAATGGTGGAAAATCGCCAACGCTATATGGTGCCGTTTATTCGCGCCTTTAGTGGCCCAAGCCGCAATCTCAACCGCATCTACTGGCGTCGGGTTGACGGCGTTCATATGGAGCACGATGATTGGAACCGTTTGAGCGCGGTTTCTCTGCACATTGGCATTGGTGAAAAAGGCGATGAAATGGTCTATTTAATTAACCAAACCAGTGCGCCAGCACGCTTTACGCTGCCTGATGACAATCAGCAGCAGTGGACCTACATCTGCGACACCAATGTACGTAATGTCTCTCCCGAGTTAGCGCAAGGAGAAGTGTTACTTTCGCCTGTTTCTATGGCGATCCTGCATTACCAGCCGCCAGAAAGCGCGCCTTCAACAGCGGCTGTTTAGCGGTTTACTTTTTCACCCAAACTTCATCAAAAGGCCAGCAATACGCTGGTCTTTTCATCACTTAGGCTTTCTTTAGGTAATACGCATTGAAGTGCACATAAGAACTCTCTAATATTGCGAGCCACATAACACTATAAATAACGTCATTGGCAAAATGGAATTACCGAAAACGCTTATCCGGCTTTTACGTCCCTATCTCATCGCATTAACCTGCACGATGATTTATCTGGCTTATCATCAGTTCAAACAGTCCGAGGAAGCTGTCTACCAACAATCTCAGTCACATATTATTACCGCCAGCAGCCTTATCCATGCGCAGATCGAGGCGGTTTACAGTAAATTTTATCTGTTAGAAAAATCGCTACTGGCCGCTCACCTTGACCCGAGTAACGCAGACAGTCAGACGATTGCACAGCACATTCTTTCTCACTCGAATAACTACTCAAACATCCTGTTTTGGCGCAAAAATAGCCCCACTTTGCTAGACATGTCGGGAAAACAACAAGCCATAAATCCCTACAAACTCTACTGGCACCCACTCAAGACAGTGCGCGATAAGTTCGAAATTTCCTCTCTCTATCAAAATAACAAGAATCGCTGGGTATTTGCCGTCCGCCATATCAATCCGAATATTGATGGGCAGTTGTGGATTGAGTTTGATCTCCTTTTTACCACTCAATACCTCAAGGGGCTTAAGATCCTCGACAAAGGCTATGTGTTCGTGGTGGAGAAATCGACAGGCAAACTGGTATTCCATCCCGATCCTCATCGAATCGGCACTTTATCCATCAGCTTTAACAGCGGCATTGCTCAACAAATCGCAACCGGACACCCATTTGGGAAATACGAGTATTACTACCGCGACAACTTTAAGTTGGCCGTCTTCAATACGGACAGCGAACTAGATTGGGTCTTTATCTCCGGCACCAACCGAGCAGACATACTCTCAAGCAGCGACCAATTTAGCCTCACGGCGGTGGTGATCGCCTCACTACTTGGCCTGGCGATCATCATTAATTATTTAAGCTATCGACTCAGCGATCAGCTAGCGCAATTGGGTCAATGCCGCTCGTTGCTCGACTTCAAACAACAGCTCAAAATCTTACTCAACCGTTTTTACTTCAACTCTGGGGTTCAGTTTTGCCTCTATGATCCCATCAACCAGATGTTTTCCACCTTGGACTATCACGGCAATAAAAAACCTTTGCTACAAAACGATGACTTGGTTGCGCAATTATCGGCAAATGCTCTGAGCTTTCACCACCAGCACGATGCCGATCCACTGGCAGTTAAACTGCAAATCAACGGCAATCACTATCGTATGGCGCTGTTTGATGGAGAGCGTTTAAATGGTGTGATCTACCTGCGAAAACGCTTTCCAACACAAAAAGCGGTGATCAGCATAGTGCAAAACTATGCTAAAACAACGTTATCCAATCTGCTGTTGCATGAGCAGTTACGCCATCAAGACCCGATGACGCAACTGGAAAACAAAGCCAGCTTGGCCAATACCGTCCAGCGAGAGCTCGGTAAAGAAGCCCTCTATTTAGCGATGATCAACATCGACAACTTCCAACGCATTAAGGACTCTTTTGGCCATCCTGTTGGGGATATGGTGATCCGAAAAACCGCTCAGATGATTCGCGATGCCTTTCCTAAACCCAATGGGCTGTGTTTAGCTCGTTATGGCAGTGAAGAGTTTGCCGTATTATTTCAATCCAGCGACGCCCATGAAGCGCAAACGCAGCTTAACGAGCTCAAGCACGCCATCAGTAACACGCGATTGCTTGAAGCGGGATTGCCCGTGGGATACTCGATTAGTGTCGGCTTGACACAACTTGCACCGAGCTACCACGAGACCATCGAAAACGCAGAACGTGCTCTGCAACGTGCGAAAAACTTAGGGAAAAACAGAGTGGTGACTCACTTCTCTGAGAGCTCAGCCAAAACCAGTTGCGCATAAAATTAGCTCAACTTTCCACCCAACCTGTCACTACTCTTAGCAAAACGCGCCGAGAGTAGTGGCTCAAAAACAAATTAATACACTGTTATTTAAAGAATAAAACTCCAATTTACTTTAAAGCTCACTCTTTTTTCATTAGCTCAAAACCCTACCTTTTCTCTTAGATTTTTTACGCATTAAAAGCAAGAAATCATAACCGCCAGTTATATCTAGTTGTAGTCTCTTAGCAGCCTCGCTCGCTCGCCAATGGCTTGAAACACATGGCTAGTAAGGCTTTGTGAACCTGTTCTTTGTCACTCTTTCCCCTTTCGGTAATTACACAATGAGCAATAAAATTCATATAAAACATGGCTCTTATCACATTAAAAGTAACGTGATATTCCTTCAAACTTCTATTTCTCACCTAGAATTAAGTGGCGGGAAAGCGACGAAAGAACAACGTAAAGGACAAAAATGACTAAATTAGTAGGGCAACATCTTGAAGAAATGGCAGACATTCGATCAACAAGAAAGAAGAAAATTGTTGGTCTGTGTTCTGTTGCCGCTTCCGTGATGTTTTTCTACTGTGCAATAGACCAATTTGCGCAATCGGACTTGGCTTTAGGCGCATTAAATGGATTAGCGGCCATGATTTGTTTGGGCAATTTCTTGTACATCAAGTCGGTAGAAAATCCACTCTACGCGGATTTAGTCCTCAGCTGTTTGATGTTATTGGATGCGTTGTTGCTGTTTTTATATGGCGATGCAACTGCTGACAAAATGTTGGTCCTTTTCCCACTGTTAGCTACCGTCATTCTGATCAACAGCTTCAATATTGGCTTGCTGCTGAGTGGTTCTTTCTGTTTTATCGTCGCCTATTCACTGTTTTTTGCCAAAACAGTGGTGCTGACGGGGCTACTCGATACAACCCAGTTTTTTATCGCCCTCATCGCAACCTGTATTGTCTGTCACACATCAACCTACTACTACAGCAAAGTGGTTCACTATATTCAGAGCCTATACCAAGAAGGGATTGAGGATCTTGCCTACCTCGATCAACTGACGGGTTTAGCCAACCGTTGGAGTTTTGAAAACTGGGCAAAAGATAAGCTGCGGGAGATAGATGCCACACCGAGCACGTGCATCACTGCATTGGTTTTTCTCGATATCGATAACTTTAAACACATCAACGATGCGTATGGCCACGACGTGGGAGATCGCGTCTTGCAACACTTTGCCAACCGTTTGAAGAACAACGTCCGCAACAAAAATCGCAGAACAGATAAGCACGATTATTCAATCGCACGTTTTGCCGGAGATGAGTTTGTGCTGATGCTTTACGATGTGAAAACCAAGCAAGACCTCGACAACATTCTGCAACGTATTGTCGGCTTATTTACTACGGGTTACTTAGCGCATGAAAGAATCAATGAACTGACACTCAGTGTCGGTGCGGCAATTTATCAGCAAGACGCTTTTGAACTTTCGGAGTTAACACGTTGTGCGGACAAAGCGATGTATTCCGCCAAACATTCAGGCAAAAACCAGTACGCCTATTACGAAAACTGCACGCCGCCTCTACCACAAAAAAAAATGACGAACAGTGAGCCCTTGCCACCCACGGGCAATGTGTCACTCTTTATCAAAAAAGCGAACTCATCGTCAGAATAAGCGGCAGAATCGCAAGCCTCATCAGCCAGACATATACATCAGCCAGAGACAGACCAACAAAAATGTACACAACCAGATCGCGTAGCGAACGCGGTTCGGCTTATCAGGTCGCGGTTTAACCACTGGCTTCAATGCCGCACGTCTTGCTGTTTCAATGATGGTCGGCTCTTCTTCCAATCGTTCCCTACGGGCCTGAGCCTGATTGGCCACCGAAGTAAAGCGATGGCGCTGTTCAGACGTTAAATCTGGCGCGTCATATCTAGGGGGGCGGTCTCCATGCTTTGGTTGAACAGACAAAGGGCACCTCCTATCTTTCTCTTTCAAGTATAGACAAAAGCGTTTTCAACCATTCGAATCACCTCTCATAATTCAAAACTTTCGAATAGGGTGAACAAATTTTTCACCTGCTCTTGCTGCGAATCGCCACTAAACTGATACAAAACACACCGTATTTTCTACATTCACTGGAGCACGTAATGGCCAAAGTTCGAGCACTCAAACAGATCCGCGAATCGATTGCGACCAAAGATGGCGATGGTGTCAACATCACCCGTTTAGCTGGCTTTGAATGCCCAGATTTTTCACCCTTCCTAATGATTGATGAGCTGAAATCTGAAGACTCTGCCGACTATATTGGTGGTTTTCCGCCGCACCCACATCGCGGCATTGAAACCTTAACCTATATGCTTAATGGGCACTTTCAGCACAAAGATCATATGGGTAATGTGGGTGAACTGAGAAGTGGTGGTGCTCAATGGATGGCCGCAGGTCGAGGAGTCATTCACAGTGAAATGCCCATCATGACGGAAGGGCAACTGCATGGTTTTCAGATTTGGATCAACCAACCTGCAGCGAAAAAGATGACGTCAGCTCGCTATCATGATTTTCAGCCTGAGAGCATTACCGAGTATCGCAGTGAGCAGCATGATTTACTTCGTGTTATTGCGGGTAACCTTGAGGTCAACGGCAGAATATTGTCTGGGCCATTGACCGAGACCGGAGTCCCTCTCACTGTCGCCGATTGGCGCTCCGATACGCCAACAACCTTGATCGCCAAAGTGAGTAAGCACTTTCAATGCATGGTCTTTGTCTATCAAGGGGCACTCTCTATTGATGGCCAAAAACTCACTCAAGGCCACCTTGGCTTGATGGGCGAGGGTGACGTGCTCAAACTGACCGCCAGCCCCAACTGTGGCGTGCTGATTTTTGCAGGAGAGCCCATTCGTGAGCCCATCGTCCACTATGGCCCATTTGTGATGAACAGTGTCGATGAAATTAACCAAGCGATTAATGACTACAATTCTGGCCATTTTGTCGACTAAACGCAGCCAACGCTCCGTTTCACGGCGCACAAACAACAAAGCTCGGCCAATGCCGAGCTTTTTCATTCGATGAATCTATTGAGCCAAGTGTGCGCTTACAAATACTCACATAGGTAAGCAGTCGCGACTTCAACTTGCAGATCAAAAGAAGATTTTCCAGCAACTTCAAACGCTTCGCCCGCTTGATACGTGCTCCACTCTTCATCGCCTTCGCGTTTAATCACGAGCGCCCCTTTCACCACCGTCATACGCTCTGGAGCATCAGTACCAAATGTGTAATTACCAGGGAGCATCACACCCACACTGCTGTCTTCACCTTGCTGATTGAACCCAAGAGACTTTACATTTCCGGCAAAATAGCTGTTTTCTTTAATCATTGTTTATCCTTAAACAGAGTGCTCTCTTTATTCCAGCACCCAAAATTACGACGATAGGCACTCTTTGTAACCTGTTTTTTCCCACTCCTCAAGCATTCATTGTGCGCAGCCTCACCACCCTTTCTCTTGGCTATGCGCTTGGTTCAAAGTTTGACACTGAAAATTTGCCAAATAGCCCCTTAAAAACCACTATTAACAAGACAAGGAAGCGCAATATGGTTAAGAAATCCACGCAAAACAGCAAAAACAATCGTATCGAACAACAAGCCGAAAAACGCATTAACAACAAGCTGGCGATGTTTCGAGGGTTATTTGTGGTGTTTTTTCTGCTGTTGACGGGTTATTTTTCCTTCCGCATCTACTCAGAATACCAACTCTATGTTGATCCCGTGAATGTCTATGGTGAATGGATTGAAATCGGCGCACCACCCTATCTGACGGAGCGTTTGACGCTTTCCGAACAGGGCGTTTTTCGCAACAATCGCTTGGTGGCCACTCAATATCAGTTTGATGGCAAACGCATCATTGTCGAAACTGGCAATGGCCTCACCATTTATCAAGTCGCTGGTAGCGAATCCTCTCCGCAACTACGACGCTTGCAACCCGCCACTCCCGTGCAACGTTTTGTCAAAAAAGGCTATGAAGATACCATCACGGAGAGTGCCTCAGGAGGCGCACAAAATCGCCGTGCTGCACTCAGCGAGCATTTCAATTCGTCCAACTAATTAGTATAAGTTTCTGAGTTGCATACTTTTTTGTTAAGTTAATTCCACTTATTTTCTCTTCCTCCAAATAGTATGCTATTTGATATTTTTCCATAAAACGCCAAACAATTAATAAAACTCTCAAGCGCGGTTCCATTTTTTATGTAACACGCTGTTTCTTTCGCTCAGATTCTCCTCGGTCACTCGAAAAGCGTTTTAATTTTTTTTGCCGAAAAAAAAGACTCTTTAATACTGATATCGATGCTTTGTGCCTACCTTCGCAAAGCAGCTTATGCCTTCGCAATTGGTGGCATATATACAAAGGAATGAGAGAAAAATTATGACGAAACTAAACCTGTGTGCAGCGAGTATTGCGCTTGCTCTTTCCGGAGCTGCGCTTGCCGCACCTACAGCACCAAGTATTGACCTGTACGGTTCAAACAATCTTCAGTTTTCTAAGATTGAACTCGCGATGGAAACCACCGCGGGCTACAACCAAATGGTGAAATACCATGATCAGGCAACCATCTCTGTGAAGTTCAATCAATGGAGTGGCAATACTGGTGATACTTATAATATCTATTTTGACGGCGTAAAAGTGGCCTCTGGCCCTATTTCTGGCAGCCAAACAGCGGCCAATTTCCAATACGGTAAAGGCGGCCTTTATCAAATGGAAATCGAAGCGTGTGATGCAACTGGCTGTGCGAAAAGCGCACCTGCGGAGATCACCATCGCCGATACCGATGGATCGCATCTTAAGCCGCTTACCATGAATGTTGACCCGAACAATAAGTCTTACAACACGGATCCAAGCCTTGTCGTCGGTACTTACTTTGTTGAATGGGGCATTTATGGCCGTAACTACACCGTTGACAACATCCCAGCTCAGAACCTTACTCATATTCTTTACGGCTTTATTCCTATCTGTGGTCCAAATGAGTCGGTGAAATCGGTTGGCGGTAACAGCTTCAATGCGCTTCAAACCGCGTGTCAGGGCGTGCCAGATTACGAAGTCGTGATTCATGACCCATGGGCAGCGTATCAAAAGAGCTTCCCACAAGCAGGTCACCAATACAGCACGCCAATCAAAGGCAACTACGCCATGATGATGGCGATGAAACAGCGTTACCCAGATCTCAAAATCATTCCATCTATCGGCGGTTGGACGCTTTCTGACCCATTCTTTGACTTCGTTGATAAGAAAAACCGCGATACGTTTGTGGCGTCAGTCAAACGCTTCCTAACAACGTGGAAATTCTATGACGGTGTGGATATCGACTGGGAATTCCCTGGTGGTGACGGCGCTGCGCCAAACCTAGGCGATCCTGCACGTGATGGCCAAGCCTACGTTGATCTGATGCGCGAATTGCGCACCATGCTAAACGAGTTAGAAGCGGAAACAGGTCGCACTTATGAGCTGACCTCGGCTATCGGTGTGGGTCATGACAAGATTGAAGACGTGAACTACGCAGATGCTATTCAGTACATGGATTACATCTTTGCTATGACGTACGACTTCTACGGCGGCTGGAACAACGTTCCTGGTCACCAAACCGCGCTTTACTGTGGTAACTTCATGCGCCCTGGTCAGTGTGATGGTACAGGTGTAGATGAAAATGGCGTGCCTTACAAAGGCCCGGCTTACACCTCTGATCACGGTATTCAACTCCTGCTCGCGCAAGGTGTGCCTGCCAACAAGCTGGTGCTTGGTACTGCCATGTACGGCCGTGGTTGGGAAGGCGTAATGCCAAGCACTCTACGTGATCCAAATGATCCAATGACTGGCACTGCAACGGGTAAACTGAAAGGCAGCACCGCTCAAGGCGTTTGGGAGGATGGCGTGATTGACTACAAAGGCATTAAGTCATTCATGTTGGGTCCAAACAGCACAGGCATCAACGGTTATGAGTATGGCTACGATGAACAGGCAGAAGCACCATACGTGTGGAACCGCACTACGGGTGAGTTGATCACGTTTGACGATCATCGCTCTGTTCTTGCAAAAGGCGCATACGCGAAGAGCCTTGGTCTAGCCGGCCTGTTCTCATGGGAAATCGATGCCGATAACGGTGACATCCTCAATGCTATGCATGAAGGTTTGGCGGGCGGTGTGGTGATCCCACCAAACAAAAAACCAACGGCAAATGCGGGTGCCGATGTCGTCGTGGTTGGCCCAGCAGCCGTGACATTGGATGGCAGTGCATCGAAAGATGCAGAAGGCCCTATCGCTAGCTACGCTTGGACTCAAGTAAGTGGCCCAACAGTCACACTGACGGGCGCAAACACAGCTTCTGCAAGCTTTGATGCACCAGAAGTGACTGCAGCGCAGCAAATCACTTTCCAACTCACGGTAACGGATGCAGATGGTGCAAGCGCGTCTGACACTGTGGTTGTGACGGTGAACGCGAAAGACACGGGTCCTGTGAACACAGCCCCAGTGGCGAAAGTAACAGCACCTGCCACGGCAAATGCAGGTGACGTGGTCGTGGTTGATGCGTCTGCTTCAACAGACGCAGACAACGATACACTGACTTACACTTGGCAGCTTCCAGCCGGCCTTGTGGCACAAACCAATGGCGCACAAGTGACCTTCACAGCGGCAGAATACACGGCAGATACTAGCCTAACGTTCACCGTAACCGTGAGCGATGGTCAAGCATCGTCTGTGGCATCCACAACGGTTGTTGTTGCGAAAAAAGTGGATAACGGCGGCACATGTAGCAATGCATGGGATGCGAGCGCGGTTTACACAGGTGGCCAACAAGTAACTCATGCGGGCAAAACATGGGAAGCGAAGTGGTGGACAACTGGTGAAGATCCATCGAAAGCAGGTCAATGGGGTGTTTGGAAAGAGATCGGCCCTGCGAACTGTAACTAATCATTGCTGTTCCTAGCAATTCTGGCCAGATGCTTCGCATCTGGCCTTTTTATCTCATGCGCTTACGCCATCGATAAGACAAGAAATGAAAACCTGCCCTCTTACGCAATCAGGCGATCAAAACTGTCGAGCACCTGCTGACACTTCATCACGCGTCCATGCCCTTGTCCTTGTGTGCTGATTAGTTCAACATTCTCCATTTCTTGAGCGGCAGAGGCAGAAACGGCATGGCTCGTAAACTTGTCTTGTTCATCATGCACTATCAGGGTTTGCACGCGACGTTGCGCCAATCGACGATACGGATCAACCGATTGAATGGGATAATTAAACTGCTCTTCCACCTCAGACACCACGGCTCTAAACAGTTTCATGCTGTAACCCGAGCGCTCAATGCTCGAAAACAGGTTTTCCACATAATTCAATACTGGCGCAATCAGCAACATGGGTTTGTCCTCAAGCTTTTGGTGGCGACATTCTAAAGCCGATGCAGTGCCCATACTGTGACCAATAAGCCCTGCGACCTCATCCAGTGAATCCAACACCGCATCAAGCCCTTCAACAAACGCAGGGATATGGCCGACATCGCCAGAGCTTTCGCCATGTGCTGGGTGATCGTAGGCCAACGCGGTGAAACCTCGTGAAGCAATGTGCGTCATCAGTGGAAAAAACTGACTTGCCGTACCCGACCAACCGTGCGTCAGCACCCATACCGGCCCTTCTCCCAAAGCGTACGTGGTCAAGGTGCCATGGGCCGTGTCTACCTGGCCTTTACGCAAGCCTTGTGGTGGCAGGTTTTTACTCTGGGTACGAGCAGGCGTTAGCAGTAACTTTCGCGCCGTTCTTTTCGCATGGGAAGGGGCCAGCGTATGGTGTAGGCGTGTCGTCCAGTTCACTAAACTGCGTTTAAGGCTAAACTTCTGCGACGTATTAAAGTAAATCTTCTCACTCATCATATCCTCCGTTCGCTCAAAAAGAACGACCGTGCTATTTATATTGTTTAAAAAGAGCAATACCTTGCTCTTTGCTCTCTTAACCGTTTTTCCATCCTGCCAGCAGTCTATCGACCCCTTGCCAAAAATGCTGCAAACTCACTTCCTCCCCACGTATGGCATAAAACACATGCGCACTGAGGTACAAGCCATACAGTTCAAACACCGCTTGTTGGGCATTCAAATCCGCTGAAAAAGCGCCTTGTTCCATCCCTTTTTCAACTTGGATTTGCAGGTAATCCAGCCACTTAGCAATCGAACCTTGCAGCGCTTTTTGCAGTTCACACTCTTTCGGCGCCGCATCATTCCAAGCGTCTAAAAACATGCAACTGCCTTGAAAAGAGTGGTTCCACGTCATCCAGTTATCCAGTAGCCCTCGGATTTTCTTTTCCATATCCGCATCACCAGACAAACGGGCAGGCGCGATCACACGCTCAGCGAAGATCAGGTTGGCATACTCCAGCACCGAGAGTTGCAAATTCAGCTTCGCGTTGAAGTGGGCAAACAAACCACTTTTTGACATCCCGCACTGCTTCGCTAACTCGCCAATGGTGAGGCTTTCTAAGCCATTTTCACTGGCCAGTTGAAAGGCATGCTGCAGGATGTGCTCTTTTGTAATTCGACCTTTACTCATAATGACCTAATTTTTAGCACGATCGTTCCATTTTGCAAATTTTATATTAGAGATCAGACCAGAAAACCAAGATACCATTTGCGACACAAATAATAGATTTAATTGTAATACAATGATTTTAAATATTTTTCTTTTCACATCGCAACTATTGATATTCGCTAGGTTCTCCCTTTGAGAGCAGTGATAGATTGTGGCCAGTTATTTTTATGGGAGAGAACATGAAAACCAAAATCGCTAGCCTCGAGCTTGGGCGGATCATCGCGATGCTTGCCATCATAGGCTTACATTGCCAAATGGCATTGACCTACTGGCAAATCGATGACATTCCTTGGGTCGGCTACCTGCTCAATCAAATGGCACGCTTTGCCGTACCGCTATTTTTCCTGATTTCTGGTTATTTAATTCAGCCAAAGCTGACCAGCGCCCCTTTAGTGACACTGAGAAATTACGCCAAACCCTTGCTTAAGATTTGGTTGGTCTGGAGCGTGCTCAGCCTACTGATGCCTTTCAATTTCCAAGTCGTCGCGGAACACGGTTACCTAGCCGAGCGACAAGGCTACTGGGGCTACCTTGCTCAAACACCGCTGAATTCCTTGTTGGAAGGCGGACTGGTGCATTTGTGGTTTCTTCCAGCCTTAATTATCGCCGTGGCTGTGGTGGCACTGTTTGTCCATTTTCAACGTCAGCACTGGTTACTGCCCATCGCAGCGCTGTTGTATCTTTATGGGGTCTTAGCTGGCAGCTATCAGCCTTTGACGGATTTAGCCTCCCCTTTCTTTACCCGTAATGGGCCTTTTTTCAGCACTTTATTGGTGGCTATTGGCTTTATGATTCGCGAGAAAAACGTGCGTGTCAGCAGTGCGATTGCAGGTGGAATGTTCCTGGTGGGCTTGCTCGTGCACCTCGGCCAAGCTTATGGATTAATGGGGTACGACATTGCCTTTAACGGTCACGACTTCCTCTTTGGTACTGAACTGTGGGCAACGGGCCTATTTCTACTCTTGCTCAATTACCCTCAACTTGGCCAACATCCTCTGACCTTTGCACTATCACCTTATGTGCTCGGTGTGTACGTTTGTCACTTATTGGTGATCATCTTGCTCATGAACATAGCTGGAATATTGGGTTTCGAAGGGTTAAGCCGTGATCTCTTTATTTACCCGATGACGATTGGGCTTAGCATGACGCTGGTGTGGGTGTTGAACCACACGCCTTTACAACGCTACCTGCTCAGATAAAGCCAATCTAGCTCACCATTCCCGACCGATGACCAGATTATCTGTCGGGAATGGTTCTCATTTAATGAGAGCGAAGTCGCAAAGCCAACGTATTTTATGAAATGCATGGTTAAATATTTGTAATGACTCACAATAATTCATCCCCAACCTGATTAAAGTGTCCCCTTCATTCCACATGTTGTAGCCATTGCAAAGAAGGAGGGGTTATGTGGAGCACTCAGTTAACACCATTTCTTGAAATTAGCGCTTGGTTATCCCATGGGCTGATTATTGTTGTCGCCTTATTGAGCATTGCCAGCGTCTACAGCCTCAAAAGATAAGCAACTAAATCCATTTCGCTTCAGCGAATACGATAGCTGTCACATATAACTCGTTCATTTGTGTCTAAAATTTCTCCAGATAACAATGGAGAATGGTCTATGGGCATCTATCAACGGATTGTTGTGCTAATTACCCTTTTATTTCCCACCCTTGCCTTTGGTGCAACAACCTCGAAACTCAATCTCACCACATCTGCAGTCGGGATACTCTGCCTGTTTATTTTTGTCCTCTCCTACATCTTAGTGATGCTGGAAGAGTACTTAAAAATGCGCAAATCCAAACCCGTACTGCTCGCGGCTGGTTTAATCTGGATTTTGATCGGCTTTAGCTATCAGTCCCATGGGCAAAGCGAGGTCGCCAAAGCCGCGCTAGAACACAACTTGCTGGAGTACGCTGAGCTGCTGTTGTTCTTGCTGGTGGCGATGACCTACATCAATGCGATGGAAGAGCGACGACTGTTCGATGCGCTACAAGCGTGGATGGTGAGTAAAGGCTTTGATTTTCGTCGGCTATTTTGGCTCACTGGCCTCCTCTCTTTCTTCATTTCCCCTATCGCCGATAACCTTACCACGGCGCTTTTGATGTGCGCAGTGGTGATGAAAGTCTCTGGCGATAACCCCAAGTTTGTGAATCTTGCATGCATTAACATCGTCATCGCGGCCAATGCAGGGGGCGCATTTAGCCCGTTTGGCGACATCACTACCTTGATGGTTTGGCAAGCTGGCCACGTGAGCTTTTCACAGTTTATGCCACTTTTTCTGCCTTCTGCCATCAACTATCTGTTACCCGCCCTCATCATGTCGTTCTTCATTCCAGAAGAACGTCCGCAAACGGTGCATGTCGATGTTGAACTCAAACGCGGCGCTCGACGTATTGTCAGCCTGTTTGTTCTCACCATCGCCACCGCGGTGGCGTTTCACGCCGTACTCCACTTCCCTCCCGTCATTGGCATGATGATGGGCCTTGCTTATCTGCAATTTTTTGGCTATTTCTTGCGTAAAACCTTGGCGCAATCTTTAGCCAAGAAAACCGCCATTGCCATTGCCAATGGGGATGAGCACGCACTCAAACGCATCGGCTCTGTGGTGCCATTCGATGTATTCCATCGCGTCTCTCGAGCAGAATGGGACACCTTGTTGTTCTTTTATGGCGTTGTTATGTGCGTCGGTGGTTTGAGCTTGTTAGGTTATCTCGAAGTGCTCTCTTTCACCCTCTACACCAAGTGGGACCCTGTTTGGGCCAATATTACCGTCGGCTTCCTATCCGCTATTGTCGATAATATTCCGGTGATGTTCGCGGTGCTTAGCATGGAGCCTTCGATGTCACTTGGCAATTGGCTGCTGGTCACCTTAACGGCTGGCGTGGGAGGCAGTATGTTGTCGATCGGTTCGGCGGCTGGCGTGGCATTAATGGGAGCCGCTCGCGGTCAATACACTTTCTTTGGTCACTTAAAATGGAGCCCGGTGATCTTGCTTGGTTACTGCGCCAGCATCGCGGTCCATCTGGTGTATAACACGCAAACCTTCAACTACTGATCTTATTCAAAGAGGGCTATCAACGCTTGGTAGCCCTCTACTTGTTGCCGATACTTCGATTTTCAACACTTCACTATTTTATCGATCAGCGGGATGATTGACCCCATCCATCAATGGAACCTCACCAATATCATAAGGATTCACGCCTTCTAAACAGCCCAAATTGAAGCCATATTCATCTGGAGATGAGCGACGTTGATGGTGAGTATAGATACCGCAGTTGGAGCAAAAATAATGTTTGGCGGTATGAGTATTAAACTGATAGAGCTTCAACAAGGCTTCGCCTTTGATGATGCGGATCCCATCCAATTTCACCGACGCCACAATGGCCCCTTTTCTTCGACATAAGGAGCAGTCGCAGCGCCTCGGCTTCTCAATGCCATTGGGTAAATCGAGCTCAAGCTCGACACCACCACAGTGACAACTCGCTTTGTGTTTTTCTTGGATAACGGTTGGGCCAACTTGTTTGATCATCGCTTGCTTCCTGCGTTTACGGGTTTTCTCGCTCACCATCAAAGCTGTTAACTTTCAGTGTTCCAACCAGCTTGTGTAAAATTTGTTAAACACTTAACAGTTTCACCAATTCTGTTGCAAACTCGACAAAAGGCTCAATAATCGACATCTTTAGCGGGTTTTAGTCTGTTTTTACTCTTTAACAGCATTTTTGAAAGGAAGCCCGACGAAATGGATAAAGATCATAGTTTAAGAGAGAACTTACTGGCGCTGACATTAGGTAGTGCCTTGGTTTCTCTCGGTGTTATCTTTTTTAATCAAGTAGGATTATTGACTGGTGGAACCGCAGGATTGGCAATTTTCCTAACCAAAGTCACTGACTTTAGTTTCGGCCAAGTGTTTTTTGCGTTGAACCTACCGTTTTACCTACTTTCTGTGATGCGCATGGGATGGCGCTTTACCATCAATACTTTTATTGCCGTGACAATTGTCTCATTCGCCGTAGACCATTTGCATCACGTCATTCAAATTGCACACATTGACCCGTTTTATGCCGCCCTACTTGGCGGAGGTTTAATTGGCATTGGTATGTTGATCATCTTCCGTCACAAGATGAGCTTAGGCGGCTTCAATATTCTCGCCTTGTTCTTGCAAGAGCGGTTTGGCATTCGTGCAGGTAAGGTTCAAATGGCGCTCGACTGCACCATCGTCGTTTTTTCGCTCTTTATCGTTGAACCTTATTTGATTGCTTTATCAGTGCTCGGCGCCGTAGCAACAAACTTGATTCTAGCGATGAACCACAAACCAGGGCGCTATCAGCCACAGATCGCCACTCAATAACCACACCAGAACACGAGCTAATACAAAAACGAGAAGCCTGATGCTTCTCGTTTTTTGTTACATCCAACGGTATTCACAATATTGAGCGAGTTCCGAAGCAAGGCCGTGCTTTCTCTCTTCCGCCAAATTGTAGTAAACATGAGCAAGCAGTTCATAGGCATAGAACAGCTCGAAATCATCCTTCTCTCTTTGGCAGATATTGAGACAACGAGTCGCATGACTCAACGCTGAACTAGCATCGCCTGCGGCGAGATAACTTTTGGCAAAGCGATACTCCGCTCGCTCTTCTTCTTTCCAGCCACCGGCAATTTTCCAACTGTCTAGCGCCTGACGAGCGGCCCATAGCATGGCATGTTTCTCTTGTTCGGTACGCTGCGCTTGCTCTTCCAACTGACAGGCTAAGTTGTTTGATGCAATGGCCAAGATTCGATGCAGCACAACCTGACTTGGTGCAGCGAAAGAGGCCGCCTGTTGCAACCATAAAATCGCCTCTTCCATTTGCGCCAGCGCAACCAATTCATTGGCAATACGCCCACGAATCAAAGCTTGTTCATCATTCGATCGTGAAGCAAGGTAACTTGGTAAACGCTCAGGATCGGCAAAATAGACCAGAACACCTCGCCAAATCGACATAGTCGATGTGTCAAACACCCCATCACGCAGATCAAAAAGGCGTTGTGCTCGTTGTGCCTCTCTTAAATGGGCAACGCAGGTATGCACAAAACACCCCATTGCTGCGTCTAAATGATGGGATTCGGACTCGTTGCTTAACACTGTTTCGAGCAAACTCGCTACATACTGAGGATCTTGTTCGTGTTGAGCCCAACACTTGTTGATTAATGCACTAAAACTCTCAAATTCCGTATTGAGATACATTGCCTCACTCCTTCGGCTTGTTCAATCCATGGCCTTTATAGGCAACGAACGAGAAAAAGCAATCCTCGTTGCATCATTCTGCGAATTAGATACCTCAGCACTCTCTGTTTTTCGAGGAGAAACAGGTGGCAACGTCAATCTCGTGCAAGTTTACACTGTAAACCAAAACGCGATACGAGATGGATTAGCGTGACATCTCACCACCAGACTCCAACGCCAGCAATTGCTGTTTACGCTCTAAACCGCCAGCATATCCGGTTAACTTACCGTTTTTTCCTATTACTCGATGGCAAGGGACGACGATAGAAATCGGATTTTTACCATTCGCCAGCCCCACCGCTCTCACCGCTTTAGGGTTACCAATGGCATTGGCCAAATCTTGATAGCTACAGGTTTGACCATAAGGGATCAGGGTCAGTGCCTGCCACACTTTTTGTTGAAACTCGGTGCCTTGCGCAGCCAAAGGCAGATCAAATTGTTGTCGCTGGCCAGAAAAGTACTGCTCCAACTGTTGACGAGTTTCGCTGATCACCGGATGCGAAGCAGCGTCACAGCCTAATTCCGTTGGTAAAGTAGTGTGTTGTTCAAACCAGATCCCGAGCAAACCTTGATCGTTGGCCTGAACGCTCACAAGACCAAACGGGCTGGAAAATTGAGTGTAGTATTTCATGTTATTGATTCCATAAATGAAAAGTTGCGTAACTTCCCCAAGGTGAAGCGCTTTCTTGGGTCAACGTGGGGAATTGAGTCAACGCTTTTTTCACCACTAAATCCTTCTCGAGCAGTCTGTCTGGCTGCGAAAGCCCTCGCAACTGGGCATAACTGACCGTCCACGGCCCAATTCCTTTTAACGCCAACCATTGATTGGGATCGGCATGTTCATTCTCAAGCATCATGGCAGCAAAACGTCTTAAGGTTTCTTTCCGGCTTTGTGGCATTCGTAAGAAATGCAGATCTGCATCAACCACCTGTTGTGGTGAAGGAAAAGTGCGCACTTCAGAATCGGGTTGTAAGGTCGCGACCAATAGATTCAGCTGTCCGATGGCGGCTTTGACCGAGACTTGTTGGCCCAAAATCGCTCGTACACCCGCTTCCCAAACACTCCAGACACCCGGAATCCGGATACCAACGCTTTTAACTAACCCAGGCGCGACAGTGTTGAGATGCGCTTCAATCACGCGTGTGTCGCAATCGAGATCGAACATCCGCCTTATTCCAGCCACTATTGGGCGCAATAACGTCAGGTCATCCATCGAAAAATAGACCTCTAACTGCCGCTTCTCTGCTGGAAATGTTGCGGGAAATTCCACGCGAAACCCAACCGTTTTTCCGTTGATCACGACCTGGCGTTGGTAACTCGTCTCCGTCACCACCTCTACGCCTTCAATCGCCCTCTGCCGATAAAAATCCAGCATGTGTTTTGCGTTCAAATCACCGCGAAACGCGAGCACGATATGCGACTGTTCGTGACTTGCTCCCTCTTTACTTCGGCGGATTCTCGAAGGGGGCATACCCATCGACTTTTGAAACGCATCATTAAAACGGCGAGTACTGTTAAAGCCTGAAGCAAAGCCAATTTCGGTAATGCTCAATGAGCTACCATGCAGCAACTGTTTGGCAAACAGCAACTGCTGAGACTGAGCGTATTGCTTCGGAGAGATCCCCAAATAGCGGCGAAATAATTGACGAATATAGCGATCGCTCACTCCTAAACGTTGCGCCAAAGCTGACAACCTCTCCGTTTGTAGCGCCCCTTGTTCAATTAAGGTCAACGCACGTTGAAATGTGGTTTCGACCCCTTTCCACGCCCAAGAATCGGGCGCGCTGTCAGGGCGACAACGCAAACATGGGCGGTAGCCAGCAGACAAGGCTTGCACTTTATCGTGGTAGTACTCCACGTTCTCTTCTTTGGGTAAATTGGCAGGACACACAGGCCGGCAGAAAATCCCTGTGCTTTTAACCGCCACATAAAACAGCCCATCGAAGCGACTATCTCGGGCCATCCTTGCTTGTTGGCACTGCTCTGTCGTGAGCGATGAGTAGTTTAAAATGGCCATAGAAAAATCCTTGTTTGGCGGAAAAATGGCGGAACTGCAGCCCTGCACCACCTCAATCATGTCGCTCTATCAAACGTTAGCGTATCCCCATGCTCCAAACTGGCAATGGCTCGCTGTGTTTGGTCACCAACGCGTTGGCAAAGCCAAAACGATGGAGATATGAGAGAAATTGTAACAATAACCTCGATAATAACTCGCCATTTTCGGAACTCAATCCCAATTTCCAGCCTCAACCCAGCCTCTGCATCGGATTGCAATATTGCGTTGTGTATAATTTTTGGCAATTCTCACAATTTAAACTAATTTAAAAAGTAGCCACTCTTAGCAGTGGTCAACAACGTCAGACATAACGAATAAGGAAGAGGCTATGGATCTGCACTCCTGTATTATCGTGCTGCGCAATCAAGAAGTGATTACCAGCAACTCAGTAGAGGACTCTCTCGGCATTATCGAATCTCAAGGAGATAATGGAATTTCCACGATTCAAATCAACGCCCGCGATGGTAACGCTATTCACACCTACCATTGCGCCAACATTGAAGACTCGCTCGAAAACCTCATGAATCTTTAACGCCTTGTTAATCATTTTATTTAACAGAGTGGGTAGAGCTTAAAAAAGGCACTGAAAAGCAACAAAAAAGCCTCGTTTTTGACGAGGCTTTAGAGTATTTCAGCGCGAAAATATGCGGCTTAACCGTTTTGAGTTAACGACGAATCCATCGCCTGTTGAACTTGGTAGCTGGCCAGTGGGTCAATCATCTTAACCAATTCCTCCACCTGACGAATGGCATCAATCGAGGTGCTGGCTTTGCGGTAACTTAAATAAATAGGACGATTCCATTCCTCGACCCCTTCCACTCGATGCAACTGACCCGAAGAAAGGTACGGCTGGGCTATCGAAGCCGGTAAGTAAGCACTTCCACCTTTTTCTAAAATGAAATCGAGCGCAATGCGCGCAGTCGACGTTCTGAGATAAGGCGCTAGGTGTTTCTGGTGACGCTCAGCATGCTCAGAAGCAAACTTGGTTCCCCAATCAATGTAGACGTATTTACCTTCAAAGACGCTGTCTTTGCTTGCAGTTTCAGTGGACACCATCACCAACACCAAATCGGCCACTTTCTTGCAAGAAAACTCATCCGCTTTGATTTGGTCAAACGCGAATGCCATGTCTAACGTGCGCTCTTGCAGGCCACGTGTAAGCAGCTCTCGCCCCATCACTTCCGCATTAAAACCGTAGCCTCTGAACGAATCGGTCACCACGCTTAAACAGTTTTGTAGATAGGCGTCCCACACATTCGGCGTTCCGCCCAACGTCAGTTGCAAGGCACGGCCATCTTGCATCGAAAGCTCAAGTTTCGCCTGCTGCAATGTGGACACCATCACTTCTGCGTAACCCACTAAACGCTCACCTGCAGATGTCAGTTTGATGTTGTTGCGATCACGAATAAATAGCTCAACATCGAAGTAGCTTTCTAGCTGTTTGATGCGCGCGCTGACCGCGGCTTGGGTAATGTATAAATTCTCAGCTGCACGCCCAAAATGACGAACATTAGCCAATTCTAAAAAAGTACGAAAGACCTTTACGTCCATTAGACATCTCCTGGTTTATCGTCACCAGATTAACAACAAATACCTATTATATCGATAGAAAATTTTTGTTTTTCTTTTGCTGACTTTACGCCTAACTTTCGCCGTAAATCATCATTATTCATCTATCACGGTTACAGAGGCTGTTTGATATGTCTGACACGACTATTCGTCATGGCAAAAAACGATTTTTCGATAATGCAAAATTTCCTCGCGGATTTGCAAAGTCAGGTGATTTTACTCTTGCAGAAGAGGAAATCCTAATGATTTATGGAGACACCTTGGTTGGTCTAGAGACTGGTCAATTGACTCCAGAAAATGACGATGAAAAGCACTTTTTGCTAACGCTAGAAACACCAGAAGCGGCACAAAACAAAGTGGAACGTACTTGGTTGAAATACATGCGCCTTGCACGTGGTCGTAAGCGCTTCCATACTCTTAATGGACGCAATAAACCAGACGCGAGCGATGACTACGTTGAGGAAGACGCAAGCCTAACTGAGGACGATTAATGCATATCTGCTTTTTGATGTATCCATAGGATCGTGTTTGTGCTGAGTACGCCTCATTCATGAGTGCGCATTAAGAGGTCACACGGTTGCCATTACAACAATGAGCGGATTGACCATTAGAGACAAAAACGTATTTGGTTTTTGTCAGGTCCTAAAAAAAGGACAGCGAATTTCAAAAAGCCCGCCTCCCTATGGCGGGTTTTGACGTTATTTTCATACGGGCGAACCCTCCTTTAGACAATCTTGCCCTGACTTTCCTCGACGCCATCAAAGACGCACACTGATCATCGATGACCTTGAATTGAAGGCCTACGTATCACCAATAACAAGCTCTACAGCACAGCGATACGGTAAATAATTTGAGTGAGAAAATTGACCGACTAAACAGCGTGGGGCAACAGGCATTCCTCTATAACTCGTTACGCCATAATGGTCGTCCCGATAGGATTGATATCAGCAACCCTTAACATCTAGGTGACATTGAGCCGACACTCGCTTATTTGATTCGTTATCTAAAGCACTGACGCACTTGCCGAAACAAGTGCATCAACATAGAGGTCATTAACCTTAACTAGTGGGGCAAGCTTTATTTGGCGAGCATTGCCACTTTTTTCAAGAAGCTATCGCGCAAGTGCTCTTGCTCATAATCTAAGTGGTAGGTGTTGTGAAAACCGACTTTTAACTCAACCCCATTGCCTCGCATGTACACGCTGTAGCCATCGTAATCTGAAAACGCTTCGACCCCTTCATAAATTTTGCCAAATTCGGTTGGGGTGCCTCGTTCCATAATGGTTTCATACGCGTGCAGAATTTTGGTGGAATCTAACTCGTTTTTCATGATCTGGCTCCTGCAGAAGAACACACTATGAGTATGGGCAAGTGATGATTATTTCGCCAATGCGCAAAGTTGAGCCCCTTCAAATTACCACTTAATTTAGAAGATAAATTTATCAACTGATTAGAACAGATTTAACTCATTCAGCGCCGCTCAATGAAAGAAAAACCCCCAACGAAAACGTGTGTCATCAGCCACAATGGTGACAGTTGGGTGAAATATGTGAAATTTTGACCTAAAACAATGGCAGCCACAGAAAACTTATTTTATAATGCAAAATAATGTTTCGGTACATCCAAAATTTCTAATATCTAGGGGCGAAAAATGAGACTTATCCCGTTAAAAACCGCAGCACAAGTTGGTAAGTGGGCAGCGGCACATATTGCTAAGCGTATCAATGATTTCCAACCAACTGCTGAGCGTCCTTTCGTATTGGGTCTACCTACGGGTGGCACTCCTCTTGCGACATACAAAGCACTGATTGAACTTTACCAAGAAGGCAAAGTGAGCTTTAAGCACGTTGTGACTTTTAATATGGATGAGTACATTGGTATCGCCGCTGATCACCCAGAATCGTACCGTTCGTTCATGTACAACAACTTCTTCAACCACATTGACATCCAGGAAGAGAACATCAACCTGCTAAACGGCAATGCGGAAGATCACGAAGCAGAATGTCAGCGTTACGAAGACAAGATCAAATCTTACGGCCGCATCAACCTATTCATGGGTGGTGTAGGCAACGATGGTCACATCGCATTTAACGAGCCAGCGTCTTCTCTATCATCTCGCACTCGCATCAAGACACTAACGGAAGACACGCGCATTGCTAACTCTCGTTTCTTCGATGGCGACATCAACCAAGTACCAAAATACGCATTGACGATCGGTGTGGGTACGTTGCTTGATTCTCAAGAAATCATGATCCTAGTAACAGGTCACAACAAAGCGCTTGCACTAGAAGCAGCGGTAGAAGGTTGTGTAAACCACCTATGGACCGTTTCTGCTCTTCAACTGCATCCTAAGTCCGTGATCGTATGTGATGAGCCATCAACTCAAGAGCTAAAAGTGAAGACGGTAAAATACTTCACTGAGCTAGAAGCGAAGAACATCGTCGGCTTCTAATTTCGCTCTGAGCGAACGCCAGAATCGAGTAGGAGGAGGCCTCACGGCCTCCATCCTCTCACACCACCGTACAAGCGTGGGTCGCATACGGCGGTTCCGAATATATCTTTAGTGACTCATACCCATCTCTCAATGAGTACAGTCCCCTCTCCTCGAACCATTTGATTGGCATTGCGTGATTCACCTGGGGCGAGAGGGCTAAGTGCCACCACCCTTTATCTGACATCGCCAGCTTCCACGCATTTCGCTCTGTTACACCTTGTCGTTGTAACCATGTCGCTATGCTGTATCTGCGTT
>NZ_NPKW01001179.1:0-1466 GCF_002265885.1 Vibrio sp. 03_296 | reverse complement strand
CTAAGTTCGGAATCGATAACCGCTGAAAGCATCTAAGCGGGAAGCGAGCCCTGAGATGAGTCTTCCCTGATACTTTAAGTATCCTAAAGGGTTGTTCGAGACTAGAACGTTGATAGGCAGGGTGTGTAAGCGCTGTGAGGCGTTGAGCTAACCTGTACTAATTGCCCGTGAGGCTTAACCATACAACACCCAAAGGGTTTTGATGGACTCAAAGCAAGAACGAATTGAATGTGTAGAGAACGCAAACAGCTTTCCAGATTTTTTGCCTTCAGTTTTTAGAAAAAGCTGAAAGTAAAAGCAAGAATTTGCTTGGCGACCATAGCGTTTTGGACCCACCTGAACCCATTCCGAACTCAGAAGTGAAACGAAATAGCGTCGATGGTAGTGTGGGGTTTCCCCATGTGAGAGTAGAACATCGCCAGGCTTACTTACCGCTTTTAGATTRTTAAAGTCTAAGAGCAAAACTAAAACCTAGCATTATTTAAGTAAGACTAAGTTTTAGGACAATTTGYGGAGAGATGGCTGAGTGGTTGAAAGCACCGGTCTTGAAAACCGGCGTACGTTAATAGCGTACCTAGGGTTCAAATCCCTATCTCTCCGCCACTACATAGAAAGCCTGCAAAGTAATTTGCAGGCTTTCGTCATTTCTGACGTTTGAGAACTAGAAGGTATTTGTGTTAACCACCGATTGTGTACTAGTTTGGAACATTCACTTGTCAGGTCTATCCATCTTCTCGAACACATCTGTCTGACTCTGGCCGAACATTCCAAAAAACTATTCCAAGCCCTACATACTTTGGAGACAATGCCTTCGTAATCCGCAAAAGATGGATTGGCGAGATAGTGTTGTCTTAACCYACTCCACACTTGTTCTATCGGKTTTAGCTCTGGWGAATAGGGTGGGAGCTTGRTGATACTGACATTATCAAATGGCTCAGCAATGTCATTGGTATGCCAACCYGCGCYATCCATAATGACCACTGCGTGACGACCTTTTTCGGTCACCGYGGAGAGCTGYTTCAGATGCTCAACCATAATGTTCTTGTTAACCCRAGGAACGACCATTGCCTCGYCAATACCTCTAGCGGGACATACTGAGCCAAACAAATACGCATATTCAAACTGCTGCTGTTTTACCACTCTTGGTCTTGAGCCATGCTCAGCCCAAAGTCGAGTTGTCGTGTTTTGCTGGGCGACCCGTTCTTGGTTTCTCTTGCAGTCCTTCAAGCCCTTCTTCACGGAATGTTTGTACCCATTTATTCACACTGGTTCTACTTACCTTCAGGAACTTAGCCATTTGGGTTCGAGAGTGACCATCTTTAAAATGGGCCAATGTGAGTAATCGCATCTTCATTTGAATAGATTTTTGTTGGCTAGCAAGTTTTTTGAAATCAATGCTATTGAGACTGTCCATAGCGTCATTTATTACGAAGAAGTAACAGCCTCAATTAGATCATACTTTTAGT
>NZ_NPKW01001178.1:0-367 GCF_002265885.1 Vibrio sp. 03_296 | reverse complement strand
TGTAACGGGGCTAAGTTGTAAACCGAAGCTGCGGCAATGTTCTATGAACATTGGGTAGGGGAGCGTTCTGTAAGCCGTTGAAGGTGTGTTGTAAAGCATGCTGGAGGTATCAGAAGTGCGAATGCTGACGATGAGTAACGACAAGGGGGTGAAAACCTCCCCGCCGGAAGACCAAGGGTTCCTGTCCAACGTTAATCGGGGCAGGGTAAGTCGACCCCTAAGGCGAGGCTGAAAAGCGTAGTCGATGGGAAACGGGTTAATATTCCCGTACTTCTTACAATTGCGATGGGGGGACGGAGAAGGCTAGGTGGGCCTGGCGACGGTTGTCCAGGTTCAAGTGCGTAGGCTGAGTGTTTAGGTAAATCCG
>NZ_NPKW01001177.1:0-416 GCF_002265885.1 Vibrio sp. 03_296 | reverse complement strand
CAACCGTGTCGGTTTCTTCCATAATTTTAACTGGATGCTGCGCAGTCTGCGCCTTAACCATCCTGCTATTCGCGAGAACTCCCTGCTGGTATTGGCGATCCTGAAGTACTGACTGAACCCTCGTAAAACGGGATTTAGCTCGTTGATGACTTGCACTAGCGGCTTTCCGCCATTGCGTTTGCTCATCTGCTTCAACGTCTGTTTGAACAGAGCCAGTTTCTTGGGCTGAATACGGGTGTATTGTTCCCCGATTTCAACGCCAAGGAACTTCACCCCATTTTCGCTGTGTGCTATATGAGATTTGCTCTGATTCACCGTCAGTTTCAACTCTTTTTCCAGTATCTTTGCGCCTGTGCAAGCGCTATTCTCTGCTCCTGCTCGGCTACGACAGAAGATCAAGATATCATCCGCATAGC
>NZ_NPKW01001176.1:0-1790 GCF_002265885.1 Vibrio sp. 03_296 | reverse complement strand
CTGGGGAGTACGGTCGCAAGATTAAAACTCAAATGAATTGACGGGGGCCCGCACAAGCGGTGGAGCATGTGGTTTAATTCGATGCAACGCGAAGAACCTTACCTACTCTTGACATCCAGAGAATCTAGCGGAGACGCTGGAGTGCCTTCGGGAACTCTGAGACAGGTGCTGCATGGCTGTCGTCAGCTCGTGTTGTGAAATGTTGGGTTAAGTCCCGCAACGAGCGCAACCCTTATCCTTGTTTGCCAGCGAGTAATGTCGGGAACTCCAGGGAGACTGCCGGTGATAAACCGGAGGAAGGTGGGGACGACGTCAAGTCATCATGGCCCTTACGAGTAGGGCTACACACGTGCTACAATGGCGCATACAGAGGGCTGCCAACTTGCGAAAGTGAGCGATCCCAAAAAGTGCGTCGTAGTCCGGATTGGAGTCTGCAACTCGACTCCATGAAGTCGGAATCGCTAGTAATCGTGGATCAGAATGCCACGGTGAATACGTTCCCGGGCCTTGTACACACCGCCCGTCACACCATGGGAGTGGGCTGCAAAAGAAGTGGGTAGTTTAACCTTCGGGAGGACGCTCACCACTTTGTGGTTCATGACTGGGGTGAAGTCGTAACAAGGTAGCGCTAGGGGAACCTGGCGCTGGATCACCTCCTTATACGATGATTATTGCGATGAGTGTTCACACAGATTGATATGGTTTAGAAAGTTTAGAGTATCTTAGTGTCCCGTTCGTCTAGAGGCCTAGGACACCGCCCTTTCACGGCGGTAACAGGGGTTCGACTCCCCTACGGGATACCATGGGTCGTTAGCTCAGTYGGTAGAGCAGTTGACTTTTAATCAATTGGTCGCAGGTTCGAATCCTGCACGACCCACCATTACTTCAAGAKTTGGGGYTATAGCTCAGCTGGGAGAGCGCCTGCCTTGCACGCAGGAGGTCTGCGGTTCGATCCCGCATAGCTCCACCATTCTTGAACGCAATGGGCGATTAGCTCAGTTGGGAGAGCACCTGCCTTACAAGCAGGGGGTCACTGGTTCGAACCCGGTATCGCCCACCACTCTTTAAATATTTTTAGTGTTTCTTAATGAAAACCACCTTCTTTATGTCTGTGGTTGATTTTTCGACGCTGAAAGTCTTTAAAAAGTGTGTTTCTCATAGAGAATTGCATTGCTCTTTAACAATTTGGAAAGCTGACAAAACAACAATTTATTGTTGTTTGTAAAGTTCTCAATGTTTGTCTTTAWGACAAACACCAACAAACACATTCAAGTGTTCTTGGGAATGTCACTGTTWAGTGACTATTCGAAATTGAGTCCGGCAAAATCAACGCTATCTCGCTCATTCAAATAATGAGATAGCAACTTTGGTTGTTTRACTAGAAGACCCTTTGGGGTTGTATGGTTAAGTGACTAAGCGTACACGGTGGATGCCTTGGCAGTCAGAGGCGATGAAGGACGTAGTAACTTGCGATAAGCGTAGATGAGGCAGTAACAGCCACTTGAGTCTACGATTTCCGAATGGGGAAACCCACTGGCATAAGCCAGTATCATTGAGTGAATACATAGCTCAATGAAGCGAACCGGGAGAACTGAAACATCTAAGTACCCCGAGGAAAAGAAATCAACCGAGATTCCGAAGGTAGCGGCGAGCGAAATTGGATTAGCCCTTAAGCTTTACATGTGTTAGACGAACGGTCTGGAAAGTCCGACGATACAGGGTGATAGTCCCGTAGTTGACGATGCATGTTCAGTGAAATCGAGTAGGGCGGGACACGTGTTATCCTGTCT
>NZ_NPKW01001175.1:0-1243 GCF_002265885.1 Vibrio sp. 03_296 | reverse complement strand
GCCAGCACGCTGCCGTCTGTGACTCGTGTTCGGATACTCCTCAAGATAAGTTCGTGGTCGAGCTTATCGAAGCACTTTGACAAGTCCATATCCACGACATGCTGCATACCATAACGACGGATGAACATGGTGGCTTTGTTTATGGCGTCGTGACAACTTCGATTTGGGCGGTATCCAAAGCTTGATGGATGGAACTGCTCTTCGAARATAGGGGTTAAGAGGTCGTTTAGGGTTTGTTGGACAACTCTGTCCCGAACTGTCGGGATGCCAAGCAATCTCRCTCCACCGCCGTCTTTCGGGATTTCTACCCGTCTGACCGGCTGTGGTTGGTACTGCTTGGTTTTGAGCTCAGAGAGGAGTTGGTCAAGGTTATCACTCAGATTTGAGGCGAAGTCGCTCAGRCTCTGCCTATCTATTCCGGCCGCGCCTTTCGCTTTACACACCTTTTTAAATCCTCTGTATAGTCGCTCTTTACTGAGCAAGTGACCGTACAGGCTGTAATAAACTCTCAACGTCTTCCCTTGGGTTGTGTGCTGTGTGGGGACARGATGCTTTCTTCAGTGTCGGTTTGTTTCRCTTTGCTGTTTAGCTTTCTAGCTCAATGGCAATTGACTAAAGTGAGCCAAAGTTACTCCCGTGCACGGTTTCTCGTTGTCGTCTTCTGCTTCCACAGGTGACCACGCCGGAATACCCCGATAGCGAATCGGTTTGGGTGCCACTAAAAAAAACATCTGCTCATCACAGACTTAAAGTGTACTTCCTCCCTTCGCAACACTCGCTTGCTTTTGGCAAAGCGGTGCCCCATCAGACGCGATGCTAATGGTCAGCTCGGTTTTCTCCTCCACGCCATTACTGGGCTTCTCAGGCCGAGCCTTACTCACTACTACGGATTCACCGAGACGTCGGACCGCTGCCACCTCACACCAACACGAGCCTTGGTTTTCACCTTGAACTCGTGCTTCCGGCGTTTGCCCGGATGTGGTGTCAGGCTTCCCCAGTTACTGCACTGGCTCCCTGTTAACAATGCCACCCTCAAGCACAGCATAGGTCTGACTGAGTATTGGGCTTTGCGATGTTTCGGACGCTTACCCACCTATGCTGCCGAAGCAGGTTCACTTACGTTGTGTACTGTTAACTTCCTATTGCTTCCTTCAGACYCTGCCGTTGGCCAGCAACGCCCTTGCAATTCGGATTATCTTCCCCTCAGTCAGGGCGATTCGGGCTTCTTTCAACCCGACGGGTT
>NZ_NPKW01001174.1:0-1038 GCF_002265885.1 Vibrio sp. 03_296 | reverse complement strand
GGGTTTAGAACGTCGTGAGACAGTTCGGTCCCTATCTGCCGTGGGCGTTGGAAGATTGAAGGGGGCTGCTCCTAGTACGAGAGGACCGGAGTGGACGAACCTCTGGTGTTCGGGTTGTGTCGCCAGACGCATTGCCCGGTAGCTAAGTTCGGAATCGATAACCGCTGAAAGCATCTAAGCGGGAAGCGAGCCCTGAGATGAGTCTTCCCTGATACTTTAAGTATCCTGAAGGGTTGTTCGAGACTAGAACGTTGATAGGCAGGGTGTGTAAGCGCTGTGAGGCGTTGAGCTAACCTGTACTAATTGCCCGTGAGGCTTAACCATACAACACCCAAAGGGTTTTGATGGACTCAAAGCAAGAACGAATTGAATGTGTAGAGAACGCAAACAGCTTTCCGAATTTTAAGAATTTGCTTGGCGACCATAGCGTTTTGGACCCACCTGAACCCATTCCGAACTCAGAAGTGAAACGAAATAGCGTCGATGGTAGTGTGGGGTTTCCCCATGTGAGAGTAGAACATCGCCAGGCTTTTAATTCGRCTTGTCTTTAATTAGACGAGTCACCATAAAGTTTTAAGCAAAAAAGCTTAGAGTTTTATGTTGACTTMCAGAGTCAATCGCGTATTATACGCACCTCGCTTAAGTGCTAAGGCRCTGAAAGCAAAGCTCTTTAACAATATAAACCTATCAATCTGTGTGGGCACTCGTTGATGATAATCCAAAAGATTTATCAATGAACTGAGTGACCAAAACGATACTAAGTATCGGCACAGTCAATTTATTCAGTATTCATTGAGCCGAAGCGAAAGCTTCAAAAAACTTTTAATTGAAGAGTTTGATCATGGCTCAGATTGAACGCTGGCGGCAGGCCTAACACATGCAAGTCGAGCGGCAGCACAGAGAAACTTGTTTCTCGGGTGGCGAGCGGCGGACGGGTGAGTAATGCCTGGGAAATTGCCCTGATGTGGGGGATAACCATTGGAAACGATGGCTAATACCGCATGATAGCTTCGGCTCAAAGAGGGGGACCTTCGGGCC
>NZ_NPKW01001173.1:0-513 GCF_002265885.1 Vibrio sp. 03_296 | reverse complement strand
TGATACTGGCTTATGCCAGTGGGTTTCCCCATTCGGAAATCGTAGACTCAAGTGGCTGTTACTGCCTCATCTACGCTTATCGCAAGTTACTACGTCCTTCATCGCCTCTGACTGCCAAGGCATCCACCGTGTACGCTTAGTCACTTAACCATACAACCCCAAAGGGTCTTCTAGTCAAACAACCAAAGTTGCTATCTCATTATTTGAATGAGCGAGATAGCGTTGATTTTGCCGGACTCAATTTCGAATAGTCACTAAAAGTGACATTCTCAAGAACACTTGAATGTGTTTGTTGGTGTTTGTCTTAAAGACAAACATTGAGAACTTTACAAACAACAATAAATTGTTGTTTTGTCAGCTTTCCAAATTGTTAAAGAGCAGATTTTCTAATGAAAACCATTATTAAAGATTCATWAATGAAAAACCCTTAAAGATGGTGGAGCTATGCGGGATCGAACCGCAGACCTCCTGCGTGCAAGGCAGGCGCTCTCCCAGCTGAGCTATAACCCCATC
>NZ_NPKW01001172.1:0-885 GCF_002265885.1 Vibrio sp. 03_296 | reverse complement strand
AGGCTGCGCAGGGCGATGCCTTGTTGTTTGCCCAGCAAAGCTGGCAAACCCGTCCACTTGAAAGAAAATGGAGTCACCCTGACTAAGGGGAAGACAATCCGAATGGCAAGGGCGTCACTGGCTAACGGTGGGGTTTGAAGGAAGCCATAGGAAGTTAGATGTACACAACTAACCGTAACCTGTTTCGGCGGTATTGGTGGGTAAGCGTCCAACATAGCGCAAAGCCCGATACTTAGTCAGACCAATACTGTGATTGAGGGTGGGATATCTAACAGGGAGTCAGTGCAATAACTGGGGAAGCCTGACACCACATCCGGTCAAACGCCGGAGGCRTCCATCAAGAGGTGACTCAAGATGTACGTTGGTGCGAGGTGGCAGATGAACCCGTAGTAGTGATTAAGGCTAGGCCGATGAAAGCCAGTAATGGTGTGGAGGACAAAACCAAGCCGACCTTTGCCAATATGTGTAAAGGAGCGAGCCATTGCCAAAAGCATGGAAAGCTGCGAAGGGGGGAAGCATACTTTAAGACTTTGATRAGTAGTTAGAATTTATCATTGATACACAAGCCGTCTGATCAACGGGACAAGTCGAATTGGKGCACTAGGAATAGTGAATTCTGGTGAGACAGGTCGTATAAGGGAAGTAATTGCAACTAAGTTTGGTAGATTGCCGTTGAGCTAGAACGCCAAATCCTGCAATGAAAGTTACCAACAGTGATGAAAACAAACTGTCCCCACAAAGCGGACAACATTAGATTCTCAGATTAATGTTGTGCCACCAATCATGGTGATATGGAGTATGCATGAGCCGTATACGAGGCCCGTACGTACGGTTCTGTGAGAGGGRTGAGGCGGTAACGCCTCACCCTACTCAATTTTGCCGCAC
>NZ_NPKW01001171.1:0-917 GCF_002265885.1 Vibrio sp. 03_296 | reverse complement strand
GAAAAATCTGTGGTTGAACTGTCAGAGTCGTTGCTCGACGAACTTTCGCAAGTTTACAGGCCAACTGAGCTCGCAGTTAGCATAAAAACAGCGCTAAAAGTGAGTGGAGTGTTTTGGTTTCCATGTTGATGAGGTTTTAGTTGGAGTAGTTGAAGCTAAACAGGTTGGTTCAGAATTACAGCTTAGCTCGCTAGCAGTTGCACCAAGTTTTCGCCAAAAAGGTGTAGCTAGAAAGCTCGTCGATTTCGTTGATTACACAGTTTAAGCGTATTAACTCAGTCTCGGTTGGTGTGTTGAGCAAACAGGTAATGTCGCTGTTTTAAGCACTAGGCTTTAATGTGTTCAACGTTTTGATTCAGACTTTTTCATACTTTCCGATGGTTCAAAAGCGGTAGAAGTTCACTTAAACAAAAAGTAACGGCATAACAAAGCGTTTAAGAGGGACTTGGCACGCGTGGCATTTTCAATTTGCGTTGGGTTTAGTGGTTAAGGTGTTATGCGGTCACTTTTGTATTGCGTGCCTGCGCCCCTTAACGCGGCGTTATGCTTAATCAATGTAAAATCAGTTGGTTATGGTTTTTCTTTGTTCCCTTGGCTGATTGGTTTTGTGTTTGTCGGCAAGCCGGCTTTTGTGAGCGCTGTTTTTCGGACGCATATTCTTTGGCGCTAGAAATTCAGAGAATTGCCTCATTCAATTCTCGGGCAATCGCGAGGTTAGGGCGGTTGGCTCAATCAGAAATCCATTTTAGGTTTTCAAACTTCAAACCAGATTTGCCAAAATTCCTAGTCTGATTATCAAAACTATGATTCATTTCGGTTTTCTACGTTTTGGTTTTTGTTTGTAAATCAAAGTCGAGTTAATCTTGTTTTGAGTAAAACGTAACTCATTGAAGCTTAAGCATAACAAGGCGTTTAAG
>NZ_NPKW01001170.1:0-814 GCF_002265885.1 Vibrio sp. 03_296 | reverse complement strand
TACTCATGTCAGCATTCGCACTTCTGATACCTCCAGCATGCTTTACAACACACCTTCAACGGCTTACAGAACGCTCCCCTACCCAATGTTCATAGAACATTGCCGCAGCTTCGGTTTACAACTTAGCCCCGTTACATCTTCCGCGCAGGCCGACTCGACTAGTGAGCTATTACGCTTTCTTTTAAATGATGGCTGCTTCTAAGCCAACATCCTAGCTGTCTAAGCCTTCCCACATCGTTTCCCACTTAGCTGTAATTTGGGACCTTAGCTGGCGGTCTGGGTTGTTTCCCTCTCCACGACGGACGTTAGCACCCGCCGTGTGTCTCCCGGATAGTACTTACTGGTATTCGGAGTTTGCAAAGGGTTGGTAAGTCGGGATGACCCCCTAGCCTTAACAGTGCTCTACCCCCAGTAGTATTCGTCCGAGGCGCTACCTAAATAGCTTTCGGGGAGAACCAGCTATCTCCGAGTTTGATTGGCCTTTCACCCCTAGCCACAAGTCATCCGCTAATTTTTCAACATTAGTCGGTTCGGTCCTCCAGTTGATGTTACTCAACCTTCAACCTGCCCATGGCTAGATCACTCGGTTTCGGGTCTATATCCAGAGACTATGRCGCCCAGTTAAGACTCGGTTTCCCTACGGCTCCCCTAGATGGTTAACCTTGCCACTGAATATAAGTCGCTGACCCATTATACAAAAGGTACGCAGTCACACCACGAAGGTGCTCCTACTGCTTGTACGTACACGGTTTCAGGTTCTATTTCACTCCCCTCACAGGGGTTCTTTTCGCCTTTCCCTCACGGTACTGGTTCA
>NZ_NPKW01000117.1:0-8971 GCF_002265885.1 Vibrio sp. 03_296 | reverse complement strand
TGTTCGTTCTTGTTATCGGTCTCTCAATAGAGGAGCCAGCGTTCAATCGAACTATCAGATAGAGAACTTTAGTTGCAGCTAAAGTCTGGGTCTCACCTTACCCTGATTCGTTAGTTATTATCCATACAAGGCGTTTAAGAGGGATTCATGCCGCGTGGCATTTTTGGTATGCGGTTGGTTTTGGTGGTGAAAGTGGTCTGCGGAAGGTTGGTTTATGCGGCATTCACCCCTTAACGCGGCGTTATGTAAAACATTTTAAATTTAAGATGGTTGAATGAAAAAATTTAAAACAGTGACCAAATTCCTAGAAGAAATAGGATTCAGCTGTAAAGGAAGACAGGGTCAATATTCATATGTAGATCACGAGAAGAAAATGGTTTTCTTCGGTATCGATCAGAATAATGGCGACAACGAGAACTTAATTCTTTCAGCCAAATGGGAATATGACCATAAGCGTAAGACCAAGAGTGGAAGAAGCTATAAGAGAGGAAATTACACTACAAGTCTAGATAATATTCACTTGGTTCAAGATAGCGGCTATCAGCTTGTCGCATGCAAAATTAAAACAGTACAAAAAGACGGAAAAACTACGAAGTCTAATTTATTCGATATAGATAACTTACGTACATATAGGCTAAAGAAAGTTGGTGATGACTACTGTGTTCAATAAGCCTAATAGTAATCAGTAGAGCATTGTTTTACATAACAAACTGTTTAAGAGTGATTCGCAACGCGTGGCATTTTTGCTATGCGTTGCATTTAGTGTTTAAGGTGGTATGCGGAAGCATTGGTATTGCGTTGCTCACACCTTAACAGGGCGTTATGTTTCAATTGTAAATTTCAAGTAGGATGTTAAATGACACCAGAACAGATAGTATTATTTAAAGATGTAATATACCCAGTGATAGACATTGCTCTAAAGATCTTTGCAGGTATAGTTTTATTGATTTACCTTCAAGGGAAAACTCAAAAGAGTGAATCAAAAGAAAGAATGTGTGATGTTTACTTTTCTATATTAGATGGTCAGGATAAGTTACATTATCACTATTCAAAACTTCCATTTTTTGAAATATTTGGAACTGCTCCATTCTCTAAAGTTTCAGATGAAACTTATGAGATTTATCATAAATCAGTGGATGACTGTTTAGGGCATAAATACATCTCTAGTTCTGATGCGTTTGATACTCAAATTAGCCTTACAGCTTCTTATAGAAAACTGTATTTCTTGATGGGTAAAAAAGAATATATGAAGTATTTTGCTGAACTTCGTTCTGACGTTGATAAATATTGTTTTGAATCATCTGTTGGAGAATTATCTCAGTTTTCTTTAATGAAAAAATACTCAAAAGAAATCGGTGAGGCTCAAAAAAATATAAAAGAGATCGCGGAGTGGCTGGAGGAAAATAACCTTACTAAAGGTGAGGCGAAGGACAAAATGTATTTTGAATTGCTGAATGTTTACTCAAAAATCTCTAAAGATTCAAGTGAATACTTTCAAAATAAAATAGGAAAACATACACAGAAAATGGTTGAATACATAAACTGGTACGGATAGAAACATAACAAACAGTTCAAGAGGGATTCAGCACGCGTGGCATTTTTGGTATGCGTTTGATTTCGGTGTTGAAGTGCAATGCAGAGGCTTGGTCATTGCGTGCTTCACCCCTTAACTGGGCGTTAGGTTTAAGGTTGTTCATGGAAATCAAAGAGTTTAGTGCCTGTAATCTTGAATCGTTGAGAAATCTCTACTTGGACTCTAGGCGAGATAGTTTCCCATGGCTCAAGGCTGATAGTTTTCGGCTAGAAGACTTCGATCGCGATAGTCAAGGTGAACGAATTTGGTTGTCTGAGGTTTTCGGTAATGTTGCCGGCTTCATTTCCATTTGGGAACCTGACAATTTTATCCATCATCTCTATGTTTCCACGGAATATCAGGGTCAAGGTGTTGGCTCGATGCTGCTTAATGGCGCAAAAAAGAAATATGGCAACTTAAGCCTTAAATGCATGATTCAAAATCAAAGAGCACTCAACTTTTATTTGTCACAAGGTTTTGAAATTGTGTCGAAAGTGGATGATGAATTGGGTGGTTACTACTACATGAGCTTCGGAGCACAAACCTAACAAACGCCTCAAGAGGGACTGTCAACGCGTAGCGTTTCCAGTCCCAATGAGCCGCGGTGGTTACGGTGGTTGTGTTTGAGTTTCGTGTTAATGCGTTGCCAGCCCCTTAGGCGGGCGTTAACTTACCAGAACGCCATTTTCTTTACTAAATCAATGGTATATGTATTATTGGTGTCGAGCAGATATTGTAGGAAACGCTAATGATTGAAATGTTGATTGAAAATAAAGAATGGCTTTTCTCGGGAGCAGGAATGGCATTGATTGCAGCTATAGGTTCAAGGGTATTTAAGTCACACCCTGCACCTACCGAAACCAAGATTATAGTTGCGACTCAAGCAAATCAAGATGCGAAGAGCGATACTGAAATTGATTCAGAAGTAAGTCGAATTGCTATGCGTTTTGTAAAAACGTTAGACTTAATGAATGAAGGCAGGGAGTATTCAAAATACACAATTGCTCAGTTAGCTCAAGTAATGAAACTACATAAGGTTAGTGAGTTAGAAGGCGTCTTTCGAGGAAAAGAAGAACCAACATTTGAGTTTGTAGATCATTTTGCGAATACATTCGGAGTAAATAGAGATTGGCTTTTAGAGGGTAAAAATAGCCCATTTAGCAACAATGACCAGACTATGAGTGAGCCTCATTGGTATTTAGATGAAATTAAACAAACCAAACCTCTGCGTGTATTCTTTGTCCGAGAAGATAGCAGTAAAGCTCGTGCGTTTTTACTACTCAAAATTGATGATTTTAAATACAAAATATTACATCGGACCTGGCATATAAGTGATGAAGTAGGGGCTGGTGGCAGACGCCAACTTGTTAGCTTTTATGAATTGATAAAATCATTGCGTGATAAGCAACGTTATAGCTCTAGATGCGGAGGTTTAACGTTAAGCTGTGATGACTTTAGCTGCTTACTATCCGGTGAAAAATATCCAGGTACTTTTGTAGGCATTGGCTACAGAGAAGATCCTTGGTGGGATGATTTTACCGACATTCATCACCGATACCCGATTGCGGAAAACTATGAGTCATGGCATGGGCGAAGCTTTATCAAAGCACAAAATATTGTTCGTGAAAAACTCGCTGAAGAGTAAGTTAACAAACGCCTCAAGAGGGACTGTCAACGCGTGGCGTTTCCAGTCCCAATGAGCCGCGGTGGTTACGGTTGTTGCGTTTGAGTTTAGTGTTATGCGTTGCCAGCCCCTTAGGCGGGCGTTATATGCTTTAGGGATTTCTGAACAGGATGTTTTTGATACTAGCAATATTGGGTGCTATCTACCTGTTATTTAAGCTGTACCAAGAAGGCGAAGAGATAGGTTGGAACAGAATTTTAGTTACTATCTTTTTTGTCAGCTATTCAGCTCTGTATTTGTATGTTCCACCTTTCTTAGGCATGAATAACCAATATGCAGGTAAAATGTACGAATTAGTTCCAATCGGATGCTATTTCATGGCTTTACTTCCCGATATGGAAGAAGCAGAAACTGAGGCGAAAGCCTTCGTATTTTTCGCTTGGTGTGGTCTTATTCTGATAGCATCTTTCTTGGTTTACTTTAAGTTGCATGTGTGGTGATCGGTGCCAGTACGCATATAACAAGCGTTAATGAGGGACTTGGCACGCGTGGCATTTTCAATTTGCGTTGGGTTTAGTGTTTAAGGTGTGATGCGGTTACTTTTTTAGTGCGTGCCTGCGCCCCTTAACGCGGCGTTATAAGCCAAAGAGGAAATATGGAAAATTCTTTAATACTTGTTGCTCTCAGTGCGGAGCAAATCTCCCAAGCTAAAGCGAACAATGGGCAGCGCAAACAGATTACCCATGCATTACTTTGTGGTTCTTATGGGCAAATGTTTGGTACTGAAAAACAGTGCTCGAAATACTACAACGTATGGAAAGATATTTTCCAAGACCTATTTTCCGAGTCAAAATCTGTGCAGGCTTATGATGTGATTAATTATGAATCAACCTTTGATTTAGTGAACATTCTAATAGCAGCTACTGACCAACATAAACAGGTTCATAAATGCACTAAACCAACTAAAAGCCAGAAATCTCAGCCAACAGAAAAGAAAGGGTTTTGGGCACGTATCTTTGGGTAGGCTTATAACAAACAATTTAAGAGTGATTCAGCACGCTTGGCATTTTTGGTTTGGGTTTAGTTCAGTGTTTACGGTAGTCAAATTGAGTTCTGTGGCAGCGTGCTTCACACCTTAATTGGGCGTTATGCTTAATCAAATAAAATCAGTGGTTTATGGTTTTCTTTGCTCCCTTGGCTTATTGGTTTTGTGCTTGTCGGCAAACTGGCTTCTTCGGGCGCTGTTTTGGGACACTTATTCTTTGGCGCTCAAAATTCAGAGAGTTGCCTCAATCAATTCTCAGGTAAGCGCGACGTTAGGGCAGTTGGCTCAGTCAGCAATTTGAACTTAGGTTTTTAAGTTTTAGTAGCCAAATTTCAAAGTCTTATTTTCAAAACTATGAGTCATTTCGGTTTTTTAGGTTTTGCCTTTTGTTAGCGGATCCTAGTCGAGTTAATCTTGTTTTGGTAAAAATGTGGGCGTTGAAGCTTAAGCATAACAAAGCGTTAAAGTGGGATTTGGCACGCGTGGCATTTTCAGTTTGCGTTGAGTTCGGTGGTTACGGCACTGTGCGGTAGCTTTTGTATTGCGTGCCTGCACCCCTTAACGCGGCGTTATGCTTAATCACGTAAAATCAGTGGTTTATGGTTTTCTTTGTTCCCTTGGATTTTTAGTTTGGTTTTGTCGGCAAGTTGGCTTTTTTGAGCGCTGTTTTTCGGACACTCATTCTTTGACGCTGGAAATTCAGAGAGTTGCCTCAATCAATTTTCGGGTAAGTGCGAGGTTAGGGCGGTTGGCTCAATCAGAAATCCATTTTTGGTTTTTAAACTCCAAACCAGATTTGCCAAAATCCGAAGCCTGATTATCAAAACTATGATTCATTTCGGTTTCTACGTTTTGGCTTTTGTTTGTAAATCAAAGTCGAGTTAATCTTGTTTCTAGTAAAACGTAACCCATTGAAGCTTAAGCATAACAAGGCGTTTAAGCGGGACTTGGCACGCGTGGCATTTTCAGTTTGCGTTGAGTTTGGTGGTTACGGTACTGTGCGGTAGCTTTTGTAGTGCGTGCCTGCGCCCCTTAACGCGGCGTTAGCTTCTTAAAGGCTAAAATCATTAAAATCCAAACTTCTTGTTCTGAAAAATCAGCTTTTAGTGTTCAAATTGCACAATTTGGCATTTGAATTTTGCTAGATGCTGATTTGGTAGAAAGTGTTGGAAGTTCCGCAGTTTCAAAGCCGCTGAAAACCAACAAGTCTCGATGCTTCAAAGTTGTTGGATGTTCAACACTGCCAACTTGGTTTCACAAAAGGCTGCATCGTCGCTGAAATCGCGCTTTTTTTGTCGGAAATTCGGTAAGTGGCCAACTCAACCTTGAACGCTGTGAGTTTTGACAGCTCACTTCACAGCTTTTGGCGCTGGACGTGTGTTTGCTTGATGCTTTTGCGTAAAATGACTTTCAAGCAAATGTGTTTGAAAAATCATTGCTAAACAATAGGCTACGAAGCTAACAAACGCCTCAAGAGGGACTGTCAACGCGTGGCGTTTCCAGTCCCATTGAGCCGCGGTGGTTTCGGTTGTTGTGTTTGAGTTTAGTAGTAATGCGTTGCCAGCCCCTTAGGCGGGCGTTAGCTTCTTAAAGACAGAAATCATCAAAATCCAAGCTCAATCGTTCTGAAAACTCAGCTTTTAGCGTTCAAATTTCACAACTTGGCTTTCGAATTTGTCGGATGCTGACTTGGTAGAAAGCGTTGAAAGTTCAGTATTTTCAAAGTCGCTGAAAACCATCAAGCTTCGATGCTTCAATGTTGTTGGATGCTCCACACGGAAAGTTTGATTTCACAAAGGCTGCATCATCGCTGAAAGTGTGCTTTCTTTGTCGCGGACTCTTAACCGTGGCCAACTTAGCCTTGAGCGTTTTGAGTTTTGGCAGCCAACTTCACAGCTTTTGGCGTTGGACGTGTGTTTGAGTGATGCTTTTGCATAAAATGCATTTCAAGCAAATGTGTTTAAAAAGTCATTGTTAAACAATCGGCTACGAAGCTAACAAACGCCTCAAGAGGGACTGTCAACGCGTGGCGTTTCCAGTCCCATTGAGCCGCAGTGGTTTCGGTTGTTGTGTTTGAGTTTAGTGGTAGTGCGTTGCCCGCCCCTTAGGCGGGCGTTATGGGGCTTCATTCAAGTACAAAATTCTAAAGAGGTGGCTAGTGAGATTACACGAAATTAAGATCGACAATTTTCGAAAATTAAAAGGTTGTACGATTGGTTTTAGAGATTCGAATTTTTTAATTGGCGCAAATAATGCGGGTAAATCTAGTGTTTTTGCAGCAATTCAACTTCTGCATAGTGCAAAGAATGCACAGAGAGAAGATTATTCGAAAACATATAATGAAAAAGATGATTTGTATGAATATGCTGAAGAAATTGAAATGGTTGCGGAATACCACAATTTGCCGGAAGAGGCTAAAGAGTGGGTTGGTTTTAAAGGCCGAATTATTAAAGTTGAGGCTCCTTTACCAGATGAAACTGAAAACAGCATAGTTTACAAAAAAGTTTGGTCTATCACACAGTCAAAGCCAAAAGTTTACATGCTTGAATATCCTAAGGCACCTAAAGACCAGTTTGTTGGTGCAACACAAGTGTCAGAATTAGTAGGTGACGATTTCACGGCAGAATTTTTGAAAGAATTTTTTGGTGAAGGTAATTTTTCGAAAAACCTCACTATTAAAGCAATTAAAGAAAAACTCGAAGATTTAACTGAATATTGGGAAATTCAAGAAGATCAAGAACCACAGTGGGTTGAAAATCCGGGTGGCATTCCTGGTAATGTACTTTCTAAATTACCTCGTATAGTTATTGTGCCTGCTGAATCATGTGTATCTGAATTAACCTCAAGCAATGGAGCATTACAGTCTCTTTTAGGTGATTTATTTGAACAAGTGCGATCTCAGTCAGAAAACTATGAACAAGCACAGCATTTTCTAAACCAATTAGCATCAGAACTAAATCCAAGTGATACAGGCACTGACTTTGGTAAGTTAATTCAAGAACTAAATGGTATGGTTCACAACTTGTTTCCAGATTCATCTGTTCATGTTTCTGCCGCATTAGATAAACCAGAGAAAACTATTAAACCTCAATTTTCAGTTGAACTGGAAAGTAATGTAAAAACAGAGGTTTCATACCAAGGTCACGGTATGATAAGAGCAACAGCATTTCAGTTGCTGAGGTTTGTACAGGAATTTGTAAACAAAAATTCAGATAACCCGCGAAGCACGATTTTTTGCTTTGAAGAACCAGAAATTTATTTGCATCCATCGGCGGCAAATCAACTCAGGGATTCGTTGTATGAGCTTGCAGGACCTAATTGTCAAATTGTTGCGACTACCCATTCGCCATATATGGTAAATCTTGGTACAGACAATAGCATTAGCTTAACTAAATTTTCATATAGCGATGGTGGCTTTACTGGAACTACATCATTCAATCTTGAAAGTGCATTCTCTGATCTTCAACAGGATGAAAAACAAAATCTGAAAATGTTACTAAAAGTTGATGATTATATCTCAAGAATGTTTTTTACTAACAAATGTATATTTGTGGAAGGAGATACAGAAGAAGTTGTCGTTAGAGAAACAATCAAGCGTTTAAGCTCGGAAGATAAGGCTCGGGTTATTGGTAATTGTGAGTTCCTAAGGGCGCGTGGTAAAGCTGTGTTGATTTCGATAGCTAAATACCTAAATGCATTAGATGTTAACTATATTTTTATGCACGATCGTGATGCTGGAACGGAGAGGGCAGAAGCAATGAATGCTCCCATTCTTGCTCAAACAGGTCCTGAACGTAGAATAATGATCGAAGAGTGTATCGAAGACTTGCTCGGTTATGCTGCACCATCAAGCGAAAAACCGTATAAGGCATACGAACATATATCTTCAAATTGGAGTGATGAGTTCAGCGAATTACCAGAGCGTTGGAAAACTGTGTTTTTAGATCTTTGTTCTCCATATTTAGATCATCTAAAACCAGCCCCATAACAAACGCTTCAAGAGGGACAGCCAACGCGCGGCATTTTTACCATGCGTTGGTTTTTGTGGTTATGGTGTTATGCGGAAAGTTGGTAGTAGCGTTGGCTGCCCCTTAAGCGGGCGTTATGCTTAATCAAGTAAAATCAGTGGTTTATGGTTTTTCTTTGCTCCCTCAGCTTTTCAGTTTGGTGTTTGTCGGCAAGTTGGCTGTTTTGAGCGCTGTTTTTCGGACATCAATTCTTTGGCGCTGAAAATTCTGAGTGTTGCCTCATTCTATTTTCGGGCAAGCGCGAGGTTAGTGCGGCTGGCTCAATCAGAAATCCATTTTTGGTTTTTAAACTCCAAGCCAGTTTTGCCAAAATCCGAAGTCTGATTATTAAAACTATGATTCATTTCGGTTTTCTAATTTTTGGCTTTTGTTTCTGAATCAAAGTCGAGTTAATCTTGTTTCCAGAAAAACGTAACCCATTGAAGCTTAAGCATAACAAACGAGTATGGCGTCAATAGTTAATTTTTCGCCATATTTTCATTCCACATAGTTCCGTCTCTTAGCATTGAATTCAGGATCACAACCATCTTTCTAACACAGGCAATGATGGCTACTTTTTTGGGTTTTCCTGCTTCCAGTAATCGCTGATATGTGGTCTTAAAAACAGGGTTAGATTGCATTGCAGACATCATCGCCATATACAGGACTGTACGCACCTGAGCGCGCCCACCTTGGATAATTCGTTTGCCTTTATAGCGGCC
>NZ_NPKW01001169.1:0-889 GCF_002265885.1 Vibrio sp. 03_296 | reverse complement strand
CCGAAGCTGCGGCAATGTTCTATGAACATTGGGTAGGGGAGCGTTCTGTAAGCCGTTGAAGGTGTGTTGTAAAGCATGCTGGAGGTATCAGAAGTGCGAATGCTGACATGAGTAACGACAAGGGGGGTGAAAAACCTCCCCGCCGGAAGACCAAGGGTTCCTGTCCAACGTTAATCGGGGCAGGGTAAGTCGACCCCTAAGGCGAGGCTGAAAAGCGTAGTCGATGGGAAACGGGTTAATATTCCCGTACTTCTTACAATTGCGATGGGGGGACGGAGAAGGCTAGGTGGGCCTGGCGACGGTTGTCCAGGTTCAAGTGCGTAGGCTGAGTGTTTAGGTAAATCCGGAYACTCTTAAGGCTGAGACACGACGATGCGAGCGTACTACGGGTAGTGAAGTCATTGATGCCATGCTTCCAGGAAAAGCCTCTAAGCTTCAGATTGTAAGGAATCGTACCCCAAACCGACACAGGTGGTCGGGTAGAGAATACCAAGGCGCTTGAGAGAACTCGGGTGAAGGAACTAGGCAAAATGGTACCGTAACTTCGGGAGAAGGTACGCTCTTGATGGTGAAGTCCCTTGCGGATGGAGCTGACGAGAGTCGCAGATACCAGGTGGCTGCAACTGTTTATTAAAAACACAGCACTGTGCAAAATCGTAAGATGACGTATACGGTGTGACGCCTGCCCGGTGTCCGGAAGGTTAATTGATGGGGTTAGCGTAAGCGAAGCTCTTGATCGAAGCCCCGGTAAACGGCGGCCGTAACTATAACGGTCCTAAGGTAGCGAAATTCCTTGTCGGGTAAGTTCCGACCTGCACGAATGGCGTAATGATGGCCACGCTGTCTCCACCCGAGACTCAGTGAAATTGAAATCGCTGTGAAGATGCAG
>NZ_NPKW01001168.1:0-903 GCF_002265885.1 Vibrio sp. 03_296 | reverse complement strand
TAGCCGGTGCTTCTTCTGTCGCTAACGTCAATGATAGTGCTATTAACACTACCACCTTCCTCACGACTGAAAGTGCTTTACAACCCGAAGGCCTTCTTCACACACACGCGGCATGGCTGCATCAGGCTTGCGCCCATTGTGCAATATTCCCACTGCTGCCTCCCGTAGGAGTCTGGACCGTGTCTCAGTTCCAGTGTGGCTGATCATCCTCTCAGACCAGCTAGGGATCGTCGCCTTGGTGAGCCCTTACCTCACCAACTAGCTAATCCCACCTGGGCATATCCTGACGCGAGAGGCCCGAAGGTCCCCCTCTTTGAGCCGAAGCTATCATGCGGTATTAGCCATCGTTTCCAATGGTTATCCCCCACATCAGGGCAATTTCCCAGGCATTACTCACCCGTCCGCCGCTCGCCACCCGAGAAACAAGTTTCTCTGTGCTGCCGCTCGACTTGCATGTGTTAGGCCTGCCGCCAGCGTTCAATCTGAGCCATGATCAAACTCTTCAATTAAAAGTTTTTTGAAGCTTTCGCTTCGGCTCAATGAATACTGAATAAATTGACTGTGCCGATACTTAGTATCGTTTTGGTCACTCAGTTCATTGATAAATCTTTTGGATTATCATCAACGAGTGCCCACACAGATTGATAGGTTTATATTGTTAAAGAGCTTGCTTTTCGAGAAGTTTTTCTCTCAAAGCGGAGGTGCATTCTAGCGAGTTAATTTGAAGAGTCAAACACTTTTTCAAATTTATTTTCTCAGAAGCTTTTACCTCACCCGACGTTGCTGAGGCCTTACGCCGTCTGCCGTGTCGGTGGATGCGCATTATAGGGAAGGCAGTTTCTTTGGCAACCCTAATTTGAAAAAAGTCACCAAAAGCGTTCGTTTGATTACAAAGACAACGAT
>NZ_NPKW01001167.1:0-1301 GCF_002265885.1 Vibrio sp. 03_296 | reverse complement strand
AATCCATCTAATCAAATCTTCTCTCAAGTTTTGGCGTCGCACACAGTGGCTGAGAGACAAGGTTGAGGCTTTGTATATAGATACGTTTTGCCGTTAGAACATTTGCATAACAAAGCGTTTAAGCGGGATTCATGCCGCATGGCATTTTTGGTTTGCAGTGAGTTTTTGTGGTGAAAGTGGTGTGCGGAAACTTGGTTTAGGCGGCATTCACCCCTTAACGCGGCGTTAGGCGCTATTCACTTTAGGATTAGGGATGAACGTAGAATTTAAAGTGATCAATTTGGCGCAAGATTATGATTTTTGCGTAGCTGCTCGAAAGGATGCTTACTATTGCASTTTCGAGACCTTTTCGGGTTTTGATGATTTCATAGCAGGTTATCGAGAACGAGTTCAAGAAAGGCAATCTGGAGCAGGTTGGTTTTACATCCATATCTGGTTGGATGGAAAATTGGTAGGGCAGTTAGAGTTTCGTTCTTTTTCACCCGAGCCAGAGACCGGTTATGTTCATTTAGTTTACTTGTTGCCTGAAGTTCGCGGTTCTGGTTTGAGCCAGCAAGTTCAGGTCTACCTCGAATCAGAATTAGCACGAGCTGGCTGTAATCGTGCTGTGCTTTCCGTGAGTAGAACGAACGCAAGGGCGTTAAGGTTCTATAAGCGTAATGGTTGGGTATATTGTCGCCCTAATCCGAAGCATGATGAAACCGATTTTTACCAATTGCAGCTGCGCGCCTAACAAAGCGTTAAAGAGGGATTCATGCCGCGTGGCATTTTTGGTATGCGGTGGTTTTGGTGGTGAAAGTGGTCTGCGGAAAGTTGGTTTAGGCGGCATTCACCCCTTAACGCGGCGTTATGCTTAATCAAGTAAAATCAGTTGGTTATGGTTTTTCTTTGTTCCCTTGGCTGATTGGTTTTGTGTTTGTCGGCAAGCCGGCTTTTGTGAGCGCTGTTTTTCGGACGCATATTCTTTGGCGCTAGAAATTCAGAGAATTGCCTCATTCAATTCTCGGGCAATCGCGAGGTTAGGGCGGTTGGCTCAATCAGAAATCCATTTTAGGTTTTCAAACTTCAAACCAGATTTGCCAAAATTCCTAGTCTGATTATCAAAACTATGATTCATTTCGGTTTTCTACGTTTTGGTTTTTGTTTGTAAATCAAAGTCGAGTTAATCTTGTTTTGAGTAAAACGTAACTCATTGAAGCTTAAGCATAACAAGGCGTTTAAGAGRGATTCATGCCGCGTGGCATTTTTGGTTTGCAGTGAGTTTTGGTGGTGAAAGTGGTCTGCGGAAACTTGGTTTAGGC
>NZ_NPKW01001166.1:0-3780 GCF_002265885.1 Vibrio sp. 03_296 | reverse complement strand
TATGGTGGAATTGTGTTATAACAAACTGTTTAAGAGGGATTCGCAACGCGTGGCATTTTTACTATGCGTTGGTTTTAGTGTTTAAGGCGGTATGCGGCGGCTTCGGTATTGCGTTGCTCACCCCTTAACAGGGCGTTATGCTTAATCACGTAAAATCAGTGGTTTATGGTTTTTCTTTGTTCCCTTTGCTTTTCAGTTTGGCGTTTTTCGGCAAGTCGGCTTTTTTGAGCGCTGTTTTTCGGACACTTATTCTTTGGTGCTGAAAACTCTGAGTATTGCCTCAATCAATTGTTGGGTAAGCGCGAGGTTAGGGCGGTTGGCTCAATCAGAAATCCATTTCTAGGTTTTCAAACTTAAAACTAGATTTGCCAAAATTCCGAGCCTGATTATCAAAACTATGATTCATTTCGGTTTTCTACGTTTTGGTTTTTGTTTGTGAATCAATGTCGAGTTAATCTTGGTTCTGGTCAAACGTAAGCCATTGAAGCTTAAGCATAACAAAGCGTTTAAGTGGGATTTGGCACGCGTGGCATTTTCGGTTTGCGTTGGGTTCAGTGATTAAGTCACTGTGCGGTAGCTTTTGTATTGCGTGCCTGCACCCCTTAACGCGGCGTTATGTTTAATCACGTAAAATCAGCCGGTTGCATCTTTTCTTTGTTCCTTCGCATTTCCAATGTTGGTCTTGTCGGCAAGTTGGCTTTCGGTGGTCGCTGTTTTCCGGACTCCAATTCGTGGGCACGAAAAATTCTGAGAGTTGCCTCATTAAAGCTCAGTGTGTTTGTGATTCGAAAAAAGCGTCTTGGTTTCAAAGTTTGAGCTCCAGTTTTCGGTTTCTCACGTTAAAACTCAAAGTCAGCGCATCAAAATTATGAGTTAATTCAGCTTTTTATCTTCTAGCTTTGGTTTTCAAAGATAAGTCGAGTTAAGCTCTTGGTATCGCAAAACTTAACCCTTTGAGYCTTAAACATAACAAGAGACTATGGCGTCAATAGTTAATTTTTGGCGCTATCTGCCATTCCACATACAGCCATCTCTAAGCATTGAATTTAGAATAACTACCATCTTTCTGACGCAGGCAATGAGCGCTACTTTTTTGGGTTTTCCAGCAGCCAAAAGTCGTTGATATGTTTCTTTAAATACAGGGTTACATTGCATCGCTGACATCATGGCCATGTATAAAACAGTCCTTACTTGCATCCGTCCACCTTTGATCATTCTCTTGCCTTTGAAACTGCCACTTTCACGCGTAATGGGTGCAACCCCGATTAAAGAGGCTGCTTGTTTGTTGGTGATGTAACCGAGCTCAGGAACGTTACTAATAAGTGACGCTGCGGCGATTTTCCCGATACCAGGGACGCTCTGCAGTATCTCGTTTTTAGCTTGGTAGTCAGGGCAAGTTTCTATGAGTTTTTCGATTCTGTTTTCTACTTTTGCAATCTGATTTTTGAGAGCAGTTAAGATAGGTTTGATTGAAGATGCAAGTGATTGAGGAAGGATTTGATGTCGATTCTTTTCCATCGTTTGCATTGATAGTAATTGGTTTCGTCTAGTGACTAAGTCGCTCATTAAACGTATGTTTTCACTTTTTAATTGCGTGAGTTTTGGCTTGATTGCTTCGGCGTAGTGGGCGATAAGCGCCGCATCTAGGCGCAATGTAGTTCACTTAAGAGGAGCTGCCTTGCGATTAACAGGATATCGGGTCTTTGATATTTTTACCGCCCTAGGCCGATTTGGCTTAGGGCGTTTGTCTATAAAAAGGATGGATAAGTCTCCGCGCAGACTTTTTAGACGCTTCGGTGTATTACCTGGAGATACCGCTTTGCTCATTACTTTCAGTTGACTAGCGATGAACTGACAAGCGTATTTAAAACTGATTTCATTGGCCATTCGACCATGTGCTACGGCCGCTTGACTGGCTTCTCGTCTTACCAAGTTATAACCAAGCAACAGCCCCCATAACTCTTGATAGACAAGCTCGACCGTCTTACTCCTCAGCACTAACGCGTTGTGCTGCATCGAACTTTTTATGTCTCTGTACCCTAACTCAATTTCCCATCTCTCATGGTAAAGCTCGGCTACTGATTCCGCATCGTACTCTTCCCTAGGCAAAGACGTAAACACTGTTTTGTGCTTACCTTGTACTTGATAAGTAACGGCTCTGACTTGCCATTTTTCAGGTAGGTTAGGATTTTTCTTGCGAGCCTGTGGAGAGACTTTCATTTCTACCAACATGTCGTCGCTCTCTTCATCGTCCAGAAGTCTGAATTTCACCCCTTTCTTCGCTGGTAACAACCAATGCCTGTTGGAGCCACTATTTTGGAGAGAAAGAAGTAAGTCTGCGCCATAAAACCCCTTATCTAGTAAAGTCACTGAGTTATCAGGTAGAGAGTCAATAAAGGGCATTGCAAGCGGTATTTCACCACGACGATAGGGGCTTATAGCTGCGTCTACAATGACATGTGAGCGAACATTCATCATTGTCACCACCCTAAGTACTGGATGAGGTGTCTGCCTCTCGCTGGATGTATTACCTGACCCAAAATGTTCTCTTAGTTCTGATGTATCAGCGGTTCGAAAAAGAGCCCCATCAATAGCGAAGACTTGTAAGCCTTGCCAAGTATCCTCGGGGTAACGCTCTAGACCCCATGTGTGACTGCATTGTCTAAACAACCATTCTGGAGCAGCTTTACCAAGGCGTTGCCTTGCTTGCGTTAAAGCACTTTTAGCTAGCAGTTCCTCATCGGCTAAGCCCTCGGCACAGACATTCATTCGCCGTGCGACTTCTGCAATAGACTCATTGCGGAAAAACGCCATTCCAACAATAAGCCAAAGAACCATATCACTAGGTAAACGACGTCGACGAATTGTCGCTTTATCGGAAAGTGTTGCCGCTTTAGCAACCCACTCATCAGGAATATGCTCGGAGAAGGTGGTTAGCTGAGCGACATCAACAGGACTCTCTTCAAGAAAGTCAGCAAAATAGTTTTGGATAGACATAAAAAATCGGAAACCTATAAACAGGTTTACCGATTGTCTCTCATCAGAAGGATCGGTCAACCGATCCTTATCTGATCTACATTGCGCATCTAGGCGGTCGTTTTTCGCTTTATTGCCAAGAGCACCAGAAAACTTTTTGATGTGTAATGGGTTAGCGATGACATAAGGCAGATTGGCTTTTTCACACGCTAAGATGAATGGCATCTCCAATCGACCGGTTGCTTCAATAACAATCCGTTCTGGATGATATTTAGCAATAGTGCGAACGGCTTGTTTGATGCCTTTTTCATCATTTGTGACATTAAAATAGATATCGAGAGGGCGGATATAGATATCAAGTTGTGTCTTACCTGTATCAACGCCGACATTAATGTTTTGAAGTGTATTTGTATTCATAATAAGCTAACTCTTGCTTGCGAAATGCGGGCTCGAGACCCAGAAGACTATTCGAGTGTGATGCTTGGAGTTCTATCTGATGTTCGTTCTTGTTATCGGTCTCTCAATAGAGGAGCCAGCGTTCAATCGAACTATCAGATAGAGAACTTTAGTTGCAGCTAAAGTCTGGGTCTCACCTTACCCTGATTCGTTAGTTATTATCCATACAAGGCGTTTAAGAGGGATTCATGCCGCGTGGCATTTTTGGTWTGCGGTTGGTTTTGGTGGTGAAAGTGGTCTGCGGAAGGTTGGTTTATGCGGCATTCACCCCTTAACGCGGCGTTATGTAAAACATTTTAAATTTAAGATGGTTGATGAAAAAATTTAAAAGTGACCAAATTCCTAGAA
>NZ_NPKW01001165.1:0-2258 GCF_002265885.1 Vibrio sp. 03_296 | reverse complement strand
CATCAGACGCGATGCTAATGGTCAGCTCGGTTTTCTCCTCCACGCCATTACTGGACTTCTCAGGCCGAGCCTTACTCACTACTACGGATTCATCTGCCACCTCGCACCAACGTGCATCTTGAGCTTCCTCTTGATGAACGCTTCCGGCACTTGCCCGGATGTGGTGTCAGGCTTCCCCAGTTACTGCACTGGCTCCCTGTTAACAATGCCACCCTCAAGCACAGCATAGRTCTGACTGAGTATTGGGCTTTGCGATGTTTCGGACGCTTACCCACCTATGCTGCCGAAGCAGGTTCACTTACGTTGTGTACTGTTAACTTCCTATTGCTTCCTTCAGACTCTGCCGTTGGCCAGCAACGCCCTTGCAATTCGGATTATCTTCCCCTCAGTCAGGGCGATTCGGGCTTCTTTCAACCCGACGGGTTTGCCAGCTTCGCTGGGCAAACAACAAGTAGGGTGAGGCGTTGCCGCCTCATCCCTCTTACAGAACCGTACGTACGGRCCTCGTATACGGCTCATGCACACTTCCATTCAGCATAATTGCTGAACACGTACCCTGTCCTAACATGCTCGATATTGAACAAACCAAGATCGTTAAACCATTGATTTGGCATCGCATAACTGGCTAAGGGACTCTGYGCATTTTTCCAGCTACTCATTTGAATTGACCTGAACGGCGGCTTGTAACCAAGCTGTTTCAGCYTSCGGTGCAACCGTGWCGGTTTCTTCCATAATTTTAACTGGATGCTGCGCAGTCTGCGCCTTAACCATCCTGCTATTCGCGAGAACTCCCTGCTGGTATTGGCGATCCTGAAGTACTGACTGAACCCTCGTAAAACGGGATTTAGCTCGTTGATGACCTGCACTAWYGGCTTTCCGCCATTACGTTTGCTCATCTGCTTCAACTTCTGTTTGAACAGAGCCAGTTTCTTGGGCTGAATTCGGGTGTATTGTTCCCCGATTTCRACGCCAAGGAACTTCACCCCATTTTCGCTGTGTGCTATATGRGATTTGCTCTGATTCACCGTCAGTTTCAACTCTTTTTCCAGTATCTTTGTCGCCTGWGCAAGCGCATTCTCTGCTCCTGCTCGGCTACGACAGAAGATCAAGATATCATCCGCATAGCGCACTATGCGGTGACCACGCTTTCGCATCTCCTGATCGAACGCATCCAGATAGATRTTCGCTATCAGTGGACTTATTACCCCACCTTGCGGACTCCCTAATTCTGTCTGCTGCCAATGCCCATCAACCATCACWCCACTTTTCAGGAACTGATTTATCAGTGCCAGCACGCTGCCGTCTGTGACTCGTGTTCGGATACTCCTTCGGATAAGTTCGTGGTCGAGCTTATCGAAGCACTTTGACAAGTCCATATCCACGACATGCTGCATACCATAACGACGGATGAACATGGTGGCTTTGTTTATGGCGTCGTGACAACTTCGATTTGGGCGGTATCCAAAGCTTGATGGATGGAACTGCTCTTCGAARATAGGGGTTAAGAGGTCGTTTAGGGTTTGTTGGACAACTCTGTCCCGAACTGTCGGGATGCCAAGCAATCTCACTCCACCGCCGTCTTTCGGGATTTCTACCCGTCTGACCGGCTGTGGTTGGTACTGCTTGGTTTTGAGYTCAGAGAGGAGTTGGTCAAGGTTATCACTCAGATTTGAGGCGAAGTCGCTCAGGCTCTGCCTATCTATTCCGGCCGCGCCTTTCGCTTTACACACCTTTTTAAATCCTCTGTATAGTCGCTCTTTATTGAGCAAGTGACCGTACAGACTGTAATAAACTCTCAACGTCTCTCCTTGGGTTGTGTGCTGTGTGGGGGCAGGATGCTTTCTTCAGTGTCGGTTTGTTTCACTTTGCTGTTTAGCTTTCTAGCTCAATGGCAATTGACTAAAGTGAGCCAAAGTTACTCCCGTGCACGGTTTCTCGTTGTCGTCTTCTGCTTCCACAGGTGACCACGCCGGAATACCCCGATAGCGAATCGGTTTGGGTGCCACTAAAAAAAACATCTGCTCATCACAGACTTAAAGTGTACTTCCTCCCTTCGCAACACTCGCTTGCTTTTGGCAAAGCGGTGCCCCATCAGACGCGATGCTAATGGTCAGCTCGGTTTTCTCCTCCACGCCATTACTGGACTTCTCAGGCCGAGCCTTACTCACTACTACGGATTCATCTGCCACCTCGCACCAACGTGCATCTTGAGCTTCCTCTTGATGAACGCTTCCGGCACTTGCCCGGATGTGGTGTCA
>NZ_NPKW01001164.1:0-735 GCF_002265885.1 Vibrio sp. 03_296 | reverse complement strand
AGCTAAGGTCCCAAATTACAGCTAAGTGGGAAACGATGTGGGAAGGCTTAGACAGCTAGGATGTTGGCTTAGAAGCAGCCATCATTTAAAGAAAGCGTAATAGCTCACTAGTCGAGTCGGCCTGCGCGGAAGATGTAACGGGGCTAAGTTGTAAACCGAAGCTGCGGCAATGTTCTATGAACATTGGGTAGGGGAGCGTTCTGTAAGCCGTTGAAGGTGTGTTGTAAAGCATGCTGGAGGTATCAGAAGTGCGAATGCTGACATGAGTAACGACAAGGGGGGTGAAAAACCTCCCCGCCGGAAGAYCAAGGGTTCCTGTCCAACGTTAATCGGGGCAGGGTAAGTCGACCCCTAAGGCGAGGCTGAAAAGCGTAGTCGATGGGAAACGGGTTAATATTCCCGTACTTCTTACAATTGCGATGGGGGGACGGAGAAGGCTAGGTGGGCCTGGCGACGGTTGTCCAGGTTCAAGTGCGTAGGCTGAGTGTTTAGGTAAATCCGGAYACTCTTAAGGCTGAGACACGACGTCGAGCTACTACGGTAGTGAAGTCATTGATGCCATGCTTCCAGGAAAAGCCTCTAAGCTTCAGATTGTAAGGAATCGTACCCCAAACCGACACAGGTGGTCGGGTAGAGAATACCAAGGCGCTTGAGAGAACTCGGGTGAAGGAACTAGGCAAAATGGTACCGTAACTTCGGGAGAAGGTACGCTCTTGATGGTGAAGTCCCTTGCGG
>NZ_NPKW01001163.1:0-915 GCF_002265885.1 Vibrio sp. 03_296 | reverse complement strand
GTATCATTGAGTGAATACATAGCTCAATGAAGCGAACCGGGAGAACTGAAACATCTAAGTACCCCGAGGAAAAGAAATCAACCGAGATTCCGAAAGTAGCGGCGAGCGAAATTGGATTAGCCCTTAAGCTTTACATGTGTTAGACGAACGGTCTGGAAAGTCCGACGATACAGGGTGATAGTCCCGTAGTTGACGATGCATGTTCAGTGAAATCGAGTAGGGCGGGACACGTGTTATCCTGTCTGAATATGGGGGGACCATCCTCCAAGGCTAAATACTCCTGACTGACCGATAGTGAACCAGTACCGTGAGGGAAAGGCGAAAAGAACCCCTGTGAGGGGAGTGAAATAGAACCTGAAACCGTGTACGTACAAGCAGTAGGAGCACCTTCGTGGTGTGACTGCGTACCTTTTGTATAATGGGTCAGCGACTTATATTCAGTGGCAAGGTTAACCGTATAGGGGAGCCGTAGCGAAAGCGAGTCTTAACTGGGCGTTCAGTCTCTGGATATAGACCCGAAACCGGGTGATCTAGCCATGGGCAGGTTGAAGGTTGAGTAACATCAACTGGAGGACCGAACCGACTAATGTTGAAAAATTAGCGGATGACTTGATGGCTAGGGGTGAAAGGCCAATCAAACTCGGAGATAGCTGGTTCTCCCCGAAAGCTATTTAGGTAGCGCCTCGGACGAAGTACGTACTGGGGGTAGAGCACTGTTAAGCTAGGGGGTCATCCCGACTTACCAACCCTTTGCAAACTCCGAATACCAGTAAGTACTATCCGGGAGACACACGGCGGGTGCTAACGTCCGTCGTGGAGAGGGAAACAACCCAGACCGCCAGCTAAGGTCCCAAATTACAGCTAAGTGGGAAACGATGTGGGAAGGCTTAGACAGCTAGGATGTTGGCTTAGAAG
>NZ_NPKW01001162.1:0-899 GCF_002265885.1 Vibrio sp. 03_296 | reverse complement strand
GGATCACCTCCTTATACGATGATTATTGCGATGAGTGTTCACACAGATTGATATGGTTTAGAAAGTTTAGAGTATCTTAGTGTCCCGTTCGTCTAGAGGCCTAGGACACCGCCCTTTCACGGCGGTAACAGGGGTTCGACTCCCCTACGGGATACCATGGGTCGTTAGCTCAGTTGGTAGAGCAGTTGACTTTTAATCAATTGGTCGCAGGTTCGAATCCTGCACGACCCACCATTTCCTTCCACGGGAAAACAAATAATGTGGGCGATTAGCTCAGTTGGGAGAGCACCTGCCTTACAAGCAGGGGGTCACTGGTTCGAACCCGGTATCGCCCACCATCTTTAAGGGTTTTTCCTTAAGAATCTTTAAACATGGTTTTCATTAGAAAATCTGCTCTTTAACAATTTGGAAAGCTGACAAAACAACAAATTATTGTTGTTTGTAAAGTTCTCAATGTTTGTCTTTATGACAAGCACCAACAAACACATTCAAGTGTTCTTGGGAATGTCACTGTTAAGTGACTATTCGAAATTGAGTCCGGCAAAATCAACGCTATCTCGCTCATTCAAATAATGAGATAGCAACTTTGGTTGTTTAACAAAGACCCTTTGGGGTTGTATGGTTAAGTGACTAAGCGTACACGGTGGCATGCCTTGGCAGTCAGAGGCGATGAAGGACGTAGTAACTTGCGATAAGCGTAGATGAGGCAGTAACAGCCACTTGAGTCTACGATTTCCGAATGGGGAAACCCACTGGCATAAGCCAGTATCATTGAGTGAATACATAGCTCAATGAAGCGAACCGGGAGAACTGAAACATCTAAGTACCCCGAGGAAAAGAAATCAACCGAGATTCCGAAAGTAGCGGCGAGCGAAATTGGATTAGCCCTTAAGCTTTAC
>NZ_NPKW01001161.1:0-2828 GCF_002265885.1 Vibrio sp. 03_296 | reverse complement strand
TAGAAAGAAACTACACTTTTTGCTTGTTTTGACTCTTTTTTAGACGAACGATAGAAAAATCAAAAAAAAACGTGAAAAAGGGCTTGAGCCAACGTGACGTCGATCTCTATAATGCCACCTCGCTGACACGGCAAGGCTTCGTAAGAAACCAGAGCCCATCAGCCAAGGCATTTAGCCAGGTGAATCACCTGAAAAAGTTTTGAAAAAAGTGGTTGACACTAAAACTTAACTCGCTAAAATRGCCGCCTCTTCCGAAGTGATGCGATTCACAAAAGAAGAAAGCTCTTTAACAATATAAACCTATCAATCTGTGTGGGCACTCGTTGATGATAATCCAAAAGATTTATCAATGAACTGAGTGACCAAAACGATACTAAGTATCGGCACAGTCAATTTATTCAGTATTCATTGAGCCGAAGCGAAAGCTTCAAAAAACTTTTAATTGAAGAGTTTGATCATGGCTCAGATTGAACGCTGGCGGCAGGCCTAACACATGCAAGTCGAGCGGCAGCACAGAGAAACTTGTTTCTCGGGTGGCGAGCGGCGGACGGGTGAGTAATGCCTGGGAAATTGCCCTGATGTGGGGGATAACCATTGGAAACGATGGCTAATACCGCATGATAGCTTCGGCTCAAAGAGGGGGACCTTCGGGCCTCTCGCGTCAGGATATGCCCAGGTGGGATTAGCTAGTTGGTGAGGTAAGGGCTCACCAAGGCGACGATCCCTAGCTGGTCTGAGAGGATGATCAGCCACACTGGAACTGAGACACGGTCCAGACTCCTACGGGAGGCAGCAGTGGGGAATATTGCACAATGGGCGCAAGCCTGATGCAGCCATGCCGCGTGTGTGAAGAAGGCCTTCGGGTTGTAAAGCACTTTCAGTCGTGAGGAAGGTGGTAGTGTTAATAGCRCTATCATTTGACGTTAGCGACAGAAGAAGCACCGGCTAACTCCGTGCCAGCAGCCGCGGTAATACGGAGGGTGCGAGCGTTAATCGGAATTACTGGGCGTAAAGCGCATGCAGGTGGTTTGTTAAGTCAGATGTGAAAGCCCGGGGCTCAACCTCGGAACTGCATTTGAAACTGGCAGACTAGAGTACTGTAGAGGGGGGTAGAATTTCAGGTGTAGCGGTGAAATGCGTAGAGATCTGAAGGAATACCGGTGGCGAAGGCGGCCCCCTGGACAGATACTGACACTCAGATGCGAAAGCGTGGGGAGCAAACAGGATTAGATACCCTGGTAGTCCACGCTGTAAACGATGTCTACTTGGAGGTTGTGGCCTTGAGCCGTGGCTTTCGGAGCTAACGCGTTAAGTAGACCGCCTGGGGAGTACGGTCGCAAGATTAAAACTCAAATGAATTGACGGGGGCCCGCACAAGCGGTGGAGCATGTGGTTTAATTCGATGCAACGCGAAGAACCTTACCTACTCTTGACATCCAGAGAATCTAGCGGAGACGCTGGAGTGCCTTCGGGAACTCTGAGACAGGTGCTGCATGGCTGTCGTCAGCTCGTGTTGTGAAATGTTGGGTTAAGTCCCGCAACGAGCGCAACCCTTATCCTTGTTTGCCAGCGAGTAATGTCGGGAACTCCAGGGAGACTGCCGGTGATAAACCGGAGGAAGGTGGGGACGACGTCAAGTCATCATGGCCCTTACGAGTAGGGCTACACACGTGCTACAATGGCGCATACAGAGGGCKGCCAACTTGCGAAAGTGAGCGAATCCCAAAAAGTGCGTCGTAGTCCGGATTGGAGTCTGCAACTCGACTCCATGAAGTCGGAATCGCTAGTAATCGTGGATCAGAATGCCACGGTGAATACGTTCCCGGGCCTTGTACACACCGCCCGTCACACCATGGGAGTGGGCTGCAAAAGAAGTGGGTAGTTTAACCTTCGGGAGGACGCTCACCACTTTGTGGTTCATGACTGGGGTGAAGTCGTAACAAGGTAGCGCTAGGGGAACCTGGCGCTGGATCACCTCCTTATACGATGATTATTGCGATGAGTGTTCACACAGATTGATACGGTTTAGATTAGAGCATCTAGTGGGTCTGTAGCTCAGGTGGTTAGAGCGTACGCCTGATAAGCGTAAGGTCGGTGGTTCGAGTCCACTCAGACCCACCACTCAACGATGGGGTTATAGCTCAGCTGGGAGAGCGCCTGCCTTGCACGCAGGAGGTCTGCGGTTCGATCCCGCATAGCTCCACCATCTTTAAGGGTTTTTCCTTAAGAATCTTTAAAMATGGTTTTCATTAGAAAATCTTGCTCTTTAACAATTTGGAAAGCTGACAAAACAACAATTTATTGTTGTTTGTAAAGTTCTCAATGTTTGTCTTTAAGACAAACACCAACAAACACATTCAAGTGTTCTTGGGAATGTCACTGTTWAGTGACTATTCGAAATTGAGTCCGGCAAAATCAACGCTATCTCGCTCATTCAAATAATGAGATAGCAACTTTGGTTGTTTAACAAAGACCCTTTGGGGTTGTATGGTTAAGTGACTAAGCGTACACGGTGGATGCCTTGGCAGTCAGAGGCGATGAAGGACGTAGTAACTTGCGATAAGCGTAGATGAGGCAGTAACAGCCACTTGAGTCTACGATTTCCGAATGGGAACCACTGGCATAAGCCAGTATCATTGAGTGAATACATAGCTCAATGAAGCGAACCGGGAGAACTGAAACATCTAAGTACCCCGAGGAAAAGAAATCAACCGAGATTCCGAAAGTAGCGGCGAGCGAAATTGGATTAGCCCTTAAGCTTTACATGTGTTAGACGAACGGTCTGGAAAGTCCGACGATACAGGGTGATAGTCCCGTAGTTGACGATG
>NZ_NPKW01001160.1:0-4901 GCF_002265885.1 Vibrio sp. 03_296 | reverse complement strand
CGCTCACCACTTTGTGGTTCATGACTGGGGTGAAGTCGTAACAAGGTAGCGCTAGGGGAACCTGGCGCTGGATCACCTCCTTATACGATGATTATTGCGATGAGTGTTCACACAGATTGATATGGTTTAGAAAGTTTAGAGTATCTTAGTGTCCCGTTCGTCTAGAGGCCTAGGACACCGCCCTTTCACGGCGGTAACAGGGGTTCGACTCCCCTACGGGATACCATCTTTAAGCATTCTTACGAGTGTGTTTAAACATGGTTTTCATTAGAAAATCTGCTCTTTAACAATTTGGAAAGCTGACAAAACAACAATTTATTGTTGTTTGTAAAGTTCTCAATGTTTGTCTTTAAGACAAACACCAACAAAYACATTCAAGTGTTCTTGGGAATGTCACTGTTTAGTGACTATTCGAAATTGAGTCCGGCAAAATCAACGCTATCTCGCTCATTCAAATAATGAGATAGCAACTTTGGTTGTTTAACAAAGACCCTTTGGGGTTGTATGGTTAAGTGACTAAGCGTRCACGGTGGATGCCTTGGCAGTCAGAGGCGATGAAGGACGTAGTAACTTGCGATAAGCGTAGATGAGGCAGTAACAGCCACTTGAGTCTACGATTTCCGAATGGGGAAACCCACTGGCATAAGCCAGTATCATTGAGTGAATACATAGCTCAATGAAGCGAACCGGGAGAACTGAAACATCTAAGTACCCCGAGGAAAAGAAATCAACCGAGATTCCGAAAGTAGCGGCGAGCGAAATTGGATTAGCCCTTAAGCTTTACATGTGTTAGACGAACGGTCTGGAAAGTCCGACGATACAGGGTGATAGTCCCGTAGTTGACGATGCATGTTCAGTGAAATCGAGTAGGGCGGGACACGTGTTATCCTGTCTGAATATGGGGGGACCATCCTCCAAGGCTAAATACTCCTGACTGACCGATAGTGAACCAGTACCGTGAGGGAAAGGCGAAAAGAACCCCTGTGAGGGGAGTGAAATAGAACCTGAAACCGTGTACGTACAAGCAGTAGGAGCACCTTCRTGGTGTGACTGCGTACCTTTTGTATAATGGGTCAGCGACTTATATTCAGTGGCAAGGTTAACCATCTAGGGGAGCCGTAGGGAAACCGAGTCTTAACTGGGCGYCATAGTCTCTGGATATAGACCCGAAACCGAGTGATCTAGCCATGGGCAGGTTGAAGGTTGAGTAACATCAACTGGAGGACCGAACCGACTAATGTTGAAAAATTAGCGGATGACTTGTGGCTAGGGGTGAAAGGCCAATCAAACTCGGAGATAGCTGGTTCTCCCCGAAAGCTATTTAGGTAGCGCCTCGGACGAATACTACTGGGGGTAGAGCACTGTTAAGGCTAGGGGGTCATCCCGACTTACCAACCCTTTGCAAACTCCGAATACCAGTAAGTACTATCCGGGAGACACACGGCGGGTGCTAACGTCCGTCGTGGAGAGGGAAACAACCCAGACCGCCAGCTAAGGTCCCAAATTACAGCTAAGTGGGAAACGATGTGGGAAGGCTTAGACAGCTAGGATGTTGGCTTAGAAGCAGCCATCATTTAAAGAAAGCGTAATAGCTCACTAGTCGAGTCGGCCTGCGCGGAAGATGTAACGGGGCTAAGTTGTAAACCGAAGCTGCGGCAATGTTCTATGAACATTGGGTAGGGGAGCGTTCTGTAAGCCGTTGAAGGTGTGTTGTAAAGCATGCTGGAGGTATCAGAAGTGCGAATGCTGACATGAGTAACGACAAGGGGGGTGAAAAACCTCCCCGCCGGAAGAYCAAGGGTTCCTGTCCAACGTTAATCGGGGCAGGGTAAGTCGACCCCTAAGGCGAGGCTGAAAAGCGTAGTCGATGGGAAACGGGTTAATATTCCCGTACTTCTTACAATTGCGATGGGGGGACGGAGAAGGCTAGGTGGGCCTGGCGACGGTTGTCCAGGTTCAAGTGCGTAGGCTGAGTGTTTAGGTAAATCCGGAYACTCTTAAGGCTGAGACACGACGTCGAGCTACTACGGTAGTGAAGTCATTGATGCCATGCTTCCAGGAAAAGCCTCTAAGCTTCAGATTGTAAGGAATCGTACCCCAAACCGACACAGGTGGTCGGGTAGAGAATACCAAGGCGCTTGAGAGAACTCGGGTGAAGGAACTAGGCAAAATGGTACCGTAACTTCGGGAGAAGGTACGCTCTTGATGGTGAAGTCCCTTGCGGATGGAGCTGACGAGAGTCGCAGATACCAGGTGGCTGCAACTGTTTATTAAAAACACAGCACTGTGCAAAATCGTAAGATGACGTATACGGTGTGACGCCTGCCCGGTGCCGGAAGGTTAATTGATGGGGTTAGCGTAAGCGAAGCTCTTGATCGAAGCCCCGGTAAACGGCGGCCGTAACTATAACGGTCCTAAGGTAGCGAAATTCCTTGTCGGGTAAGTTCCGACCTGCACGAATGGCGTAATGATGGCCACGCTGTCTCCACCCGAGACTCAGTGAAATTGAAATCGCTGTGAAGATGCAGTGTACCCGCGGCTAGACGGAAAGACCCCGTGAACCTTTACTACAGCTTGGCACTGAACATTGAACCTACATGTGTAGGATAGGTGGGAGGCTTTGAAGACGTGACGCCAGTTGCGTTGGAGCCGTCCTTGAAATACCACCCTTGTATGTTTGATGTTCTAACGTTGGCCCCTAATCGGGGTTGCGGACAGTGCCTGGTGGGTAGTTTGACTGGGGCGGTCTCCTCCCAAAGAGTAACGGAGGAGCACGAAGGTGGGCTAATCACGGTTGGACATCGTGAGGTTAGTGCAATGGCATAAGCCCGCTTAACTGCGAGAATGACGGTTCGAGCAGGTGCGAAAGCAGGTCATAGTGATCCGGTGGTTCTGAATGGAAGGGCCATCGCTCAACGGATAAAAGGTACTCCGGGGATAACAGGCTGATACCGCCCAAGAGTTCATATCGACGGCGGTGTTTGGCACCTCGATGTCGGCTCATCACATCCTGGGGCTGAAGTCGGTCCCAAGGGTATGGCTGTTCGCCATTTAAAGTGGTACGCGAGCTGGGTTTAGAACGTCGTGAGACAGTTCGGTCCCTATCTGCCGTGGGCGTTGGAAGATTGAAGGGGGCTGCTCCTAGTACGAGAGGACCGGAGTGGACGAACCTCTGGTGTTCGGGTTGTGTCGCCAGACGCATTGCCCGGTAGCTAAGTTCGGAATCGATAACCGCTGAAAGCATCTAAGCGGGAAGCGAGCCCTGAGATGAGTCTTCCCTGATACTTTAAGTATCCTGAAGGGTTGTTCGAGACTAGAACGTTGATAGGCAGGGTGTGTAAGCGCTGTGAGGCGTTGAGCTAACCTGTACTAATTGCCCGTGAGGCTTAACCATACAACACCCAAAGGGTTTTGATGGACTCAAAGCAAGAACGAATTGAATGTGTAGAGAACGCAAACAGCTTTCCGAATTTTAAGAATTTGCTTGGCGACCATAGCGTTTTGGACCCACCTGAACCCATTCCGAACTCAGAAGTGAAACGAAATAGCGTCGATGGTAGTGTGGGGTTTCCCCATGTGAGAGTAGAACATCGCCAGGCTTTTAATTTAGACTTAGGTCTAACCAGTGCGGAGCGGTAGTTCAGTTGGTTAGAATACCGGCCTGTCACGCCGGGGGTCGCGGGTTCGAGTCCCGTCCGCTCCGCCACTTATTTAGAAACCCAGTCTTCGGACTGGGTTTTGTCGTTTTCAGCGTGATGAATTTTTCTTTCAAGGGAATGCATCTTGCTCATGTCATACCAATCTGGAAAATTAACTGTCAGGTCTATCCATCTTCTCGARCACATCTGTCTGACTCTGGCCGAACATTCCAAAAAACTCTTCCAAGCCCTACATACTTTGGAGACAATGCCTTCGTAATCCGCAAAAGATGGATTGGCGAGATAGTGTTGTCTTAACCCACTCCACACTTGTTCTATCGGGTTTAGCTCTGGAGAATAGGGTGGGAGCTTGATGATACTGACTTAATTGTTCTCGCTGCTCCGCGTTAAGAAATGCTGGGCGACCCGTTCTTGGTTTCTCTTGCAGTCCTTTAAGCCCTTCTTCAAGGAATGTTTGTACCCATTTATTCACACTGGCTCTGCTTACCTTCAGGAACTTAGCAATTTGGGTTCGAGAGTGACCATCTTTAAAATGGGCCAATGCGAGTAATCACATCTTCATTTGAATAGATTTTTGTTGGCTAGCAAGTTTTTTGAAATCAATGTTATTGAGACTGTCCATAGCGTCATTTATCACGAAGAAGTAACAGCCTCAATTAGATCATCTTTTAGTTAGGTTGATATTATCCTCGCTAGATCGCTATTAAACACCACAGGAGTCTTGCCGTCAATTCGGGGGAGTTACACATATAAAAAAAGCCCAACACGTCGTTGGGCTTAAGTGATGTTTTTAATGTGCCAGTCAATACTAGAGAATTCTCTTTAGTACGCCATCGGCTTTAATGCGAGTGATTTTGCGGACTAACTTCTGAACCACTTCCGGATATTCTTCGACTTTCTCAAGTTGTTTGTATGTACAAATTAACTGAGTGTGCTGGAGAATGTTGTCGACCTCAGAATCAAACTGTTCTGTTAGTTGCGCAAAGTCATCTCTAATCAACAAACGTTTTCGAGACTTCTAACGCCCAAGTCTAGGATTGAGATGTTCCTGTCAGCAGCATGTAGCGTTTATCAACCCAAATACCTTTAAGGTGGAAGCTGTTATCGCCATTCTTTCCAGAGCCGAATAGAAAAGGTTTCTTGCTGCTAATTTGAGCTTCAATAAGACTTTAAGCAAACTTGCGTAGGTTCAAGCTCATATAAATAGGGTAAACCACCAATTCGTTTTGAATTCTTTGTCTG
>NZ_NPKW01000116.1:0-2660 GCF_002265885.1 Vibrio sp. 03_296 | reverse complement strand
TATGAGTCATTTCGGTTTTCTACGTTTTGGCTTTTGTTTGTAAATCAAAGTCGAGTTAATCTTGTTTTTAGTAAAACGTAAGCCATTGAAGCTTAAGCATAACAAGGCGTTTAAGCGGGATTCATGCCGCGTGGCATTTTTGGTTTGCGGTGATTTTTGTGGTGAAAGTGGTCTGCGGAAACTTGGTTTAGGCGGCATTCACCCCTTAACGCGGCGTTAAATGCTAGGAGGAAAATTGAACATCAGTAAACTAGCAGTAAGTATCTACACGATAGCGAGCATTTTAATTTATGGTGAGATCGTCAACCCTGATTTATTTAATGCTATCGACATAAACTTGGGTATTGTAACTATCAACCAAAATGAGGGAATGGAAGTTACGGAAATTCTGCTGCACCTTGTTGGGGTTCTTTGTATTGCTTTATGCCTCATCAACTGGAAGCTATTTTTATCAAGCCTAAAGCAAGGCTTTAAGAAACATCCCCTGTTAGTCGGTGAAATTAATAAAAAGTTGCAAGCAAAAACGGGGTCAACGACAGATAGAGTTTCAGAAGCAGATATAAAAGGCTTCTTAACTCCAACGGCAAGCACTGGAGCTTGGACCTCCATTGGTGTAGGACACGGAAATATTGGTGTAAAGTTGAGTCGAACCAATGTCTTATTCTGTTTTCTTACTACGCCGATCAGTACACTTTGGCTGTTAAAAGTTGAATTGCTATTTCCATTATTAGCGGCTTTGTGTGCGTGGTGGGTTAGCATTTAACAAACTGTTCAAGAGGGATTCGCAACGCGTGGCATTTTTACTATGCGTTGGTTTTAGTGTCTAAGGTGGTATGCAGCGGCTTCAGTATTGCGTTGCTCACCCCTTAACAGGGCGTTATGCCTTTTAGGAGAAATACATGACTATCCCAAAGCATTCAAAGCTTTATAGTTATACGCAAGGCTCTTATTTTGCTGACAGTTTCTCTCGTGAGATCCCATACACGAATCAGACAGCTTTTGATGTTTATCTTGAAATCGCCAAGCAAACACCGCGCTGGGTTTCTTTCTTAATGGAAATGAGAAATCGTATTGTATCGATGTTCGGCCTGAAGCATTTAGGTCGATTTCAGGATGCGACTTTAGAGGCCGGTGTTAATGACGTCAAAGTGGGCGAACGGATAGGTATCTTCACGCTCGTAAGTAACGAAGAGCATGAAATTATTCTGGAGGACAGCGATAAGCATCTCGATGTGAGAGTGTCATTTCTGCTGGACGTAAAAGGTGACAAAGTCACTGTTCATGCGACAACTGTAGTGCATGTCCACAACTTGTTTGGCAAAGCTTACATGCTTGTCGTAGCGCCGATCCATAAAGTTATTGTCCCAAATTCATTGAAAACTTTGGCACAGGCATAACAAAGCGTTAAAGCGGGACTTGGCACACGTGGCATTTTCAATTTGCGTTGGGTTTAGTGGTTAAGTTGTCATGCGGTCACTTTTGTATTGCGTGCCTGCGCCCCTTAACGCGGCGTTATAACCTTGGTGAAATTTCGATATGTTTAGTGAAATTAAACAATTTTCAGAAAAACTTGAAAGCCTAAAAGGTGGTTCAGGTTCATGTATAAGATCGGCAATGTATCATGTTGAAAAAGCAGAGGTTCTATCTGGTGTAGATCCAGAAATGTCAGTGTTCCGGCTTATTACCGCAGAAGAAGAGGCTGCTACTGCAATCTTGTTGATGTTGAAAGAGCATGGTTACGAGGGGGCAAAAGAATTAAATAAAAACAATCACCTGCATAAACAATGTCTTTACCCATACATTTGTTCGATTATTGAACTTCTCAAGTTAGACTTGAGGAAGGTATCAAACCACCCTCCCATCCTAGAGTGGGTTGATGTTGATGGCATGGATGCAATCAAATTGGGGATTCGAGTAACTATTGAGGACCAAAATTTGATCATGGAAATGAATCCACCTCTGAATTTTCGAGTTTCTCGTAACGAAGAATTGCATGACTTTAGCCATGAGCTTGTAGTCTTTCTGGAACGAAAAGGGTTTAACGATACAGTTAAGCACTTAAAGGAAAATGCCAACTTACGTAACAAATTACTGTATTCTGATGGTAAAACTATTCCAAACACTTTAGCTGATACTGACAACGGAAAATATGAAAAGCTTGGACAGTATCTACTACAAAAAGTTAACGTGCTTATTGCTATTTATTTCATGACAGCACCATACAAAAAAATGGATAAAGCACACTTTCTTGAGCAAGCATTACATAGTTACCTAAAAGTACTGAAGCATGTAAAAGGGCAACGGTTATAACAAACTGTTTAAGAGTGATTCGCAACGCGTGGCATTTTTGCCGTGCGTTGTTTTTAGTGATTAAGGTGGTAAGCGGCGGCTTTTGTATTGCGTTGCTCACACCTTAACAGGGCGTTATGGCTTCTTTTAAAAGTTATACTGGTTGGATGAACAGTGTTTGTTGTTTGTGTTCTATTCGTTGTGTAAAGTGTTGTTTTTACTTTAATCAAAGAGGGCATAATGAATGCGTGAATCCTTACGCCGTAAAGTGTTAGATGTTTGTGCTAAGAAAATCGCACAAAAGGGTGAGAATGTTGGTGTTTCATTTTATGCATTTTTCGCTAATAAAAACGACGATCCAGAGTTGTTTA
>NZ_NPKW01001159.1:0-815 GCF_002265885.1 Vibrio sp. 03_296 | reverse complement strand
TGAGCACCACTTTTATAAGCGTTATAGCGGCGCGTGAACTCTTTTATCAGCGTAATAACACTTTCGTTATTTGGATTTTACTTGATTTCGATGGTAAGCGTTTCACCGACTTGGATATTGCATACAGAAATCGAGTCAATGTTTTGTGTTAAGCCGAGAAGCAAAAGAAAAACTTTAGAATCTGGAGAATTGTGGATCGATGTTCATTGGCGAGAGCCATATATCGAAGCAGGTGAACTAAACTACGAAATGGAAAAACGAGCTTGTGCCTTTTTCAAGGCTAATCTTTCACGATTACTACTTAAAAGCGTATTACAAAGATGTCGAGATGATAGAAGGGGAACTCAAGTCTCAGTTAACTTTAACCAAGAGGAAAGACAACCCTAATGTTTGTTCTCACTGTAAAATGCCTACCGATACGTTAGTTTTAGATGGTCAAAAAGATGTCAGCATATGCTTAACGAGCAAATCAAAAAGCACTACATACTGATGGTGCATTCGATTTGGATACGGCTTTTACTGCTTGTAAATATGACTTCATAAAACACTAATCACTTTAATGTAGACATGGTAAGCCCTTTAAAACAAATCCTATTGACCATGTAAGTGTAGGTATCAAAAATTAGCCCGCTATGCTTCGCCAAGGCGGGCTTTTTTAGGACGGTGAGGATTACCCTTGAAAGCTCATCATCAAGCATGATGCCGATACTCGTACCTCATCACCACGACGAAAGCGGTTATAGGTAAACATACCTAATGATTCAGTGACGGCTGAATCATATACCATATGTGATGACGGAGCTATGCTCTTATAA
>NZ_NPKW01001158.1:0-379 GCF_002265885.1 Vibrio sp. 03_296 | reverse complement strand
ACCATTGCGATGGTTTGCCTCGATATTTGGCAAACGCGTGGCGGTGCCATTTCAATGAAGAAAGCGGTGGGCTGGAGCCTATTCTGGTTTTTGCTCGCGTTTCTATTTGCGGCCACCATCTTCCATTTCTGGGATTTCTACGCGCCAGACAGCTTGTACACCCACCAAGAAGCAACGACGGCGTTCATTACTGGTTATTTGCTCGAAAAATCGTTGAGTGTGGATAACCTGTTCGTGTTTGCCATCATCTTTGCCCAATACAAAGTCCCCGAATCACTTAGACCCCGCGCTTTGCTCTGGGGGGTGATTGGCGCGTTAGTGTTACCGTGCCCTGATGATTGCGGTAGGCGCTCAGTTGCTGGTCTCAATACCATTGGAT
>NZ_NPKW01001157.1:0-884 GCF_002265885.1 Vibrio sp. 03_296 | reverse complement strand
GCTTAAAAGCGTATAAGTCCTATTTGTCGGCGATGTAAGTGCCTCGTTTTCGCAACAATGAGCGAGTGTGGGTGGTTAAAATCAAGGCCATGAGCTTAAATGCGCGTGGCCTTGTTTTGTGTTTCACCAATGTGTTTGCAATCCGGTTTGAAAAAGAGGAAATGAAAGGTTTTAAATCGTGAGCTTGCATTGGTTTGTGATTACGCGTGATGTTTATTGCTCCAGCGCGTTTTAATATTGTGTTCCACCACTCGAAATAATGAGATCAGTGAGCCATTTTGTTTGCCGCATGCGAAGAGAGGCTTCGTAATGAGTGCGACATCAATATTCAATCAGTGTCTGTTTGGTAGAAGAAAAATGCGGTTCATAACGCAAGGTATAACAATCTTCCATTAACTGCATCATAAGTGCGTGGCTATCAACAATAATGCCAACATTCGTCTCCGGTTCGAGCATTTAAAATGATCACTGTATTCGTTTACTCCTGAAACAATAAATTTCACATACTCGCCTTCTTTATTGCCTTCAAAATATCCTGCACCAGGATGTATTCTTTTTTGATAGAACGCTTGAGGCTTATCATTAATAATGTGCAAGCCAATATCGACACTCTCATTTAGAATAAGAGACTCGCTGTGTTCTCCCCATTGCCTAATTTCAATTTGCTTGTCTCCGGATCGAATAGCTTCAATGAGTGCTTTGCCGATCTGAATCAAATAAGGTTCAACAATGTGTAAGGTKACTTTATCAAGCAGAGAAGGATCAAACTGCTGTGGAACGAGTGCAGAGTCGATTTGTTCTAAGGCGATACGAATCTTAGGTTCTATGACGTTTGCATAGTCAGTGGGCACTAACCCTGTACTTTCCCGTAGAAAAAGTGGATC
>NZ_NPKW01001156.1:0-542 GCF_002265885.1 Vibrio sp. 03_296 | reverse complement strand
AGATGTACTCTTTCGTATACCAACGATCTAAATATCTAGAGGGATCTGTTATGAAACGTGAAGTGATTGGCTATACCAAAATGGCAAACGAACTGTTGGATAACGAACTACCATCTGTCGCCATTTTTCTTCGCTTCTCCAAATAACACTATGATGGGCATTGGTGTTCAAGAAGAGCGTCTTCAAACCTTGCCATTTTCTGAACTGGCTGATGTGGCAAATAACATGCTCAAAAATGCCAAAACTAGCGAATCAGACAATCCAGTTTTGTTTGGTGTTGTGCCATTTAATCAGGAAAACATGACTCGATTTGTTATTCCACAGACGTTGTACATCTCCAGTAGCACCCGCGCTTCGCAAACGTCCACCTCCTCAGCACCACAAGCTCGTCTTATTTCTTCGCCAAGTGGCCACCACTATAACGCAGGGGGTGCATGATCTCTTGGGGATGTTTGCCAATCAGGAACTCTCGAAAGTCGTACTGTCTCGTGCGATAGAAGTGGCGACAGAAACCGACATCAACAGCAAGCCTTAACTGAGAA
>NZ_NPKW01001155.1:0-435 GCF_002265885.1 Vibrio sp. 03_296 | reverse complement strand
TTACTTAAGCGAACCTGCTCGGTGCGACCGGGGGCAATCTGCTCAATAAAATGATTCAACAAGCGATCCTTTTCTGTATTCTCTTCTATCACGTTAAATTGACCAAAAACCACCGCGCTTCGGTAGTGCGCACTGTGGTGAAAGGCAGAGCGTGCCAACACCCAGCCATCGAATAATGTAAAGGTCAGGCAGGTGTTTTGCCCTGATCTCAGTGCTTTGATTAAGCGGCTGTTCCGTGCGCCGTGAATATAGACTTGATTGTCGACACGCCAAGCAAGCATCGGAATGACAATGGGTCCCGAGGCATCCGAAATGGCGATGTGAGCGATCAAGCTTTCATCAATGATCCGATGTAACTGCTCGACGTCGTGCACTGCTTTACGTGCCGCTTTTTTAATTTGAGTCCTGTCCGTTGCTGACAACATACTTCTCTCC
>NZ_NPKW01001154.1:0-229 GCF_002265885.1 Vibrio sp. 03_296 | reverse complement strand
GTCAAACTCACGAGTTTGGTTGACCTTCGTCACCGCCCCCTTCTACACACATTTTGGTGCCTGAGAGCGGAAAATAACCGCTTCAGTACCCAACTGCTTGAACAACTGGCGCAGTTTGACCAACTGCTTGGTAAGGTATTTTTGACAACGCCCATGAGCAAAAGCACCTTAAATGAAGAGTGCCACGCGCACCTTTAATAAAAAAAGCCGTGAAAGGCCACCTTTCACG
>NZ_NPKW01001153.1:0-617 GCF_002265885.1 Vibrio sp. 03_296 | reverse complement strand
GTCGCAGCGCTTTGACACCATCGCCGCCTTGTGCCGACAACATTGGCTCAACGCCGATTTGTTGCTGGCAGAACCCCAAACCGCACAACACGACGTAAGCCAGTGGGTACGCAAAGCAATTGGCGATTTTGGTCAACAGCAACTCAGCCAACGAGAGCAAGAAATTGCAGCACTACTCATCCAAGGGCTCGACTCTAAAGAAATTGCCCAGCAGCTCGGCATCACACTGGGTACCGTGAAAACCATCGAAAACGCATCTATGACGACAGCTCAACGTCGCCTCGCTCAGCGAACTGTTTCAGTTGTTTCTCAATCATTTGATTGCTCTCAAAGCATAGTTTCCAGATCTCGCTAGCTTAATCACCGCTTTATCCCTTTAGGGATATCGTCATGAGCTGGACTGTTCTTATACGCTGCCTGTCTAGATTTTGGAGGCAGCATGAATTCACAATTACTCTTGATGACTTGCCCAACGAGGGCTGATCGCGCAAACCACCGACCTTGAACAACTCATCGCGCTGTTTTGCCAACCACAAACACTCTACTGCGGTTTTGACCCCACCGCGGGCAGCTTACATATCGGTCATTTAGTGCCTTTGATTATGCTAAAACGCTTT
>NZ_NPKW01001152.1:0-671 GCF_002265885.1 Vibrio sp. 03_296 | reverse complement strand
CCACTTGAAACYCTGGCTGGATGTGCGTTGGCGAATAGGCATTGAGAATAAAGCCCTGYTTATCGAGCCCTCTATCTTGCTCCTGCATGTGATTTTCCTTGTTTCGTTGTGAGAGGTATTAAGTGTCAATCTGAAGCGATATCGCTGATCCTAATTATGCTGCACTTTTGTCGCCCATGACCACCGAACGGAAGCGGCGAAACGTGACCAACAAACGATCGAACCCATTTTCAACGTTGCCACATTGCTTTGCATTGATAATTCCTCGGTACCGTTAACATTTCGCTCCTAACTTCGCTCGTCATCCTCGCGAATGCGGGAACCATCGTACAACAAGTGCCACAGGTCTGTATTACCGCTGCGTTGACATCTTGCTGTCGATTTGCGCTATTGCGGGAGGTGCACTTGCAACGCAGCATACAGTGGCGCCGATGAATGGATCCGCGTGCGCGAGAATGACGACAGGCGATGTGGTCTCGGTATTTCAGTGTCATTTTCGTTGCTGCTGTCAGTTTGCGATTACTCAAATGGTATCGAGTTCCCTTCTGTTTACCCACCCGTTATCGACATTTCGATATCGCTCTTTAGGCGTTTCTAACGGTAATATCACCACCGGAAATGGTGCATAAAATAAGGCCCGCTTCTTTTGAATCGGCTTCTAGTCAGGCGCT
>NZ_NPKW01001151.1:0-469 GCF_002265885.1 Vibrio sp. 03_296 | reverse complement strand
CGTTTTGGCGATTCTATCCGCTTAGAAATGTTCGATGCGCAAGGGCAATCTATTTTTGGTGCGATTGAACAACAAGTGAGTCGTTATCAGCATAAATGAGGTTGGTATGGAGACAAGTCTTAAACTCTACGGTTATTGGCGTTCGTCTGCCGCCTTATCGCGTGAGGATCTGCTTAAMYTGAAGCAGCTCTGTTATGAAAACCATTCGATTCATTTAGTGAAAAATGGCGGAGAGCAGCATCTAGCACAGTACCATGCACTCAATCCCAATGAGCTGGTGCCCGTGTTGGTGGATGGGGAGCTGGTCCTCAATCAGTCATTGGCGATCATTCAGTATCTCGATGATAACTATTCATCGACTCAAGTGATCCCGTCCATTGGGCCACTCAAGTATCAAGCGCTGGCGTTGGCGCAAGACATTGCGGTTGATGTTCATCCTCTGAATAATCTTCGGGTCTTGCAGTATCTC
>NZ_NPKW01001150.1:0-489 GCF_002265885.1 Vibrio sp. 03_296 | reverse complement strand
AGCATGTAAGTTAAAGCCAGTTTTTTTAATTTCATTTTTATATCCTTTTTGAAATTAATTAATAATGACGTTGCTAGTTTTATATTGATAAAAATGTTTTTATATTCGCTAATTAAATAACGATTAATCAAAGGCGTTGCTCTCTTCTTGGTTATTATCCTATCCATGATTGCCAATCTAAAAATAGGGTTAATTGTTCGAAATGAGATTTCGTTCACGAACAATGCAACCGGTTGCTGCTTTTTGCATGGATTTATTTTGCTACAGTTTTTAGGTCAGATTTTGAACAAGGGAAAATAAGCAATGAAAAAGATTTTGTTATGCTGTAGTGCGGGCATGTCAACGAGTATGCTGGTCAAGAAAATGGAGCAAGCTGCCGCGAGCAAAGGGATTGAATGCAAGATTGATGCATTATCGGTCAATGCCTTTGAGGAAGCGATTAAAGAATACGATGTTTGTCTGTTAGGGTCCGCAAGTGCGATTCCAACT
>NZ_NPKW01000115.1:0-20015 GCF_002265885.1 Vibrio sp. 03_296 | reverse complement strand
GGGTTCGTCATACATGATCAGCTCAGGGTCGAGCGCAATGGCTCTTGCTAGGGCAGCTCGACGAGCCATGCCACCAGATAACTCACTTGGCATTAGTTCTGCAGCCCCTCTCAGGCCAACCGCTTCAAGCTTCAATAGTACTAAAGTGCGAATGAGTGAGTCACTCAGCTGAGTGTGTTCACGTAAAGGAAAGGCGACGTTATCGAAGACATTGAGATCAGTAAACAGCGCGCCGGATTGAAACAGCATGCTCATTTTTTTTCTGGCGTGATAAAGCTTAGAGCGAGACAAACTAGGAATATTGACACCATCAAACCAAATCTCACCACTTTCCGGCAAGATTTGCCCACCAATCAGGCGAAGCAATGTGGTCTTTCCAATTCCAGATGGCCCCATGATGGCCGTCACTTTTCCTTTGGGAATACGCAAATCGATGTTGTCGAAAATCTTACGTTGGCCACGGGAAAACGTCAGTCCATGAATCGTTACTAAATCGTTGTGTGACATACTCTCTCTTTATTTACTCAGGTATTCCCCTGCGTTTTTTATCGCACTTGTGTCGATTGGCGACAAATTCGGCAAGCCATGATAAGCAGATTATTTTAGAATTAAAAGCAGTGTTCGATTAATTCCTTTGAACCATCACTCAATTCAATAGACTTTCTTTCTGCACTCTTTATTAATCCTAACGAAAAATAACGCCTTATCGGCTCATCTCTCATTTTCCTTACATATTAGCCTTTACCACTTACGAGGATGTAATTTGTTACCACTTTGGCTTCCATTTTTGTCGGCAAAAGGTCAAAATTAGCGGTTAATCATTCAACTTATCATTACTTTCTGGAACTTATCATGCTCGAAGCCGTCGCGCTGCTTATCGTTGGTCTCATTTTGTTGGTCTGGAGTGCCGACAAACTTGTTTTTGGTTCAGCCGCCCTCGCTCGCAATATCGGTATTTCTCCATTGGTCATCGGTATGACCATCCTAGCAATGGGCTCATCTGCGCCAGAAATGATGGTTTCAGCCACCGCGGCACTTGACGGTAAAACCGATACCGCAGTGGGTAATGTTATAGGTTCGAATATCGCCAACATCGCCCTGATTCTTGGTATTACCGCGTTAGTTCGCCCACTTTCGATCAACTCTGCCGTAGTACGTCGCGAGTTGCCGCTCATGATTGGTGTAACTGTCTTGGCTGGCATCCTACTTTGGGATAGTCATCTTGGTTTCTATGAAGGCGTGCTGCTGTTTGTTTTATTTACCTTATTCCTAGTCGCGATGCTGCAAATCAGCCGTCGCGAACAAAAAACCGGAGATGCCTTCTTAGAAGAGCAAGAGTCGGAAATTCCTCAAGGCGTCAGCAATCCCAAAGCCGCAATGTGGATCGTCATTGGTCTGATCCTTTTACCACTCGCGGCCGATATGCTAGTGGATAATGCGGTCATCATTGCGAAATACTTTGGCATGAGTGACTTGGTGATTGGTTTAACCATTATTGCCGTGGGCACCAGCCTGCCAGAACTGGCCGCCTCTTTGGCGGGTGCTCTGAAAGGTGAAGATGACATGGCGGTCGGTAACATCATCGGCTCCAACGTCTTCAATATTCTTGCCGTGATGGGGATCCCCGGTATTCTCAACCCGTCATTTATTAGTGAATACGCAATGGGACGTGATTTTTGGGTAATGCTGGCGATTTCCTTACTTTTGGTTGTCATGGCATTGGGCAAATCTCGCAGAATTAGTCGTACGGAAGGTGGTATTCTACTGACCTGCTTTATCGGTTATCAGGCCTATCTGTTAATGAACATGGCAGCGTAAGCTGTCTCGCTAGGAGTACACATGACCCTGTCCTTTGATTATCGTGCAGTAGCAAAACAAGTGTTAGCCACGGAAATACGCGGTCTTGAGCAGTTGTCGCAATATTTTGATGAGCAATTTGAGCAAGCGTGCGAATTAATCCTGAATAACGCCGGAAAAGTGGTTGTTATGGGGATGGGGAAATCTGGTCATATCGGGAAAAAGATCGCCGCCTCGTTAGCCAGCACCGGCACTTCCTCGTTCTTTGTTCATCCAGGGGAAGCTTCGCACGGTGACTTAGGAATGATCGAACGTGGGGACATCGTCCTTGCCATTTCCAACTCCGGTGAGTCCTCAGAAATTCTCGCGCTCTTTCCGGTATTAAAGCGATTGGGTATCCGCATCATTAGCATGACTGGCAAACCCAGCTCGACCATGGCAAAACTGGCCGATTACCATTTACAAATCACCGTTCCTGAAGAGGCGTGTCCGTTGGGTTTGGCTCCAACCACCAGCACAACGGCGACTTTAGTGATGGGCGATGCTATGGCTGTGGCCTTGCTGCAAGCCCGCGGCTTTACCGCTGAGGATTTCGCACTGTCCCATCCTGGTGGTGCGCTGGGAAGAAAGCTATTATTGAAACTCAACGACATCATGCATACGGGCGAACAGTTACCGCGCGTCTCTCCGGATGCTTTAGTGCGTGATGCGTTATTGGAAATCTCACAGAAAGGCCTCGGCATGACGGCCATTGTGGGTCAAGACAATCTGTTGCTCGGCATTTTTACTGACGGAGACTTACGCCGTATCTTAGATAAGCGTGTCGACATTCACAGCGCACAGATCGGCGACGTGATGACCAAACACCCTACAGTTGCCAATCCAAGCATGCTCGCGGTTGAAGGGCTCAACCTCATGCAACAGAAGAAAATTAACGGTTTAATGTTGTGCCAAGATGGTAAACTGGTTGGCGCATTAAACATGCACGATTTATTGAAAGCGGGAGTCATGTAGTGACGCAATTCGTTGAAACTTTATACGGTCCAGTAGAACAAGCGATCGTCGATATTGCCCGCGATATTAAACTTCTCATTTGTGATGTGGATGGGGTATTTTCTGACGGTCTGATTTATATGGGCAATCAGGGGGAAGAGTTGAAAACCTTCCACACCCGAGACGGTTATGGCGTCAAAGCGCTTATGAATGCGGGCATTGAAATTGCGATTATTACCGGTCGTCAGTCACAAATTGTCGAGAACCGAATGAAGGCATTAGGTATTTCACTCATTTATCAAGGTCAGGATGATAAAGTCCGCGCCTACTACGATATTTGTGACAAACTCTCCATCCTCCCAGAACAAACCGGGTATATTGGAGACGATTTAATCGACTGGCCTGTGATGGAAAAAGTAGCATTACAAGTTTGTGTTGCTGATGGTCATCCGCTACTGGCACAACGCGCCAACTATGTTACCCGCATTAAGGGGGGGCATGGTGCCGTGCGTGAAGTTTGCGATCTCATTTTACAGGCACGTGGAGAATTAGACGCTCACAAAGGTCTGAGTATATGAGTTTTTCTCGGCTGATTTATTTGCTGCTGTTTTTCGTTGTCAGTTGGTCTTGCTACTACTTGTATGGCCAACGTGAAGCTCAATCGGTACAAGTGGCCCCCAATTTAGAGCTACCGATGTTTAGTGGCGAATCACTCAACAACATCAGCTACAACTCTGATGGCATACGAAGCCATCAGATCTCTTCGTCGCATTTGGATCACTACGCCAAAAGTGGCGATACCGTTTTTGAAAATCCGAGTTTAGTCATCTACCGCGATGGCGACACGATCGAATGGAAAATCACAGCTCGACGCGCCGTGCTGGATGAAGAGCAAGTGTTGACCCTCTCCGACCACGTGAGAATGCAAAACTTGTTGCCAGGCGCCAGCTTCGAAATGCTGTCTACGGACAAACTGGAAATCGATCTGTCGAATCGAGATTTTCATGCTGACCAGCAGGTTTTATTGATTGGTCCACAATTTGAAACCACCGGAGAAGCGATGAAGGGTAACCTGAAAACCAACACAGCGACTCTGTATAATCATGTACAAGGTAGATATGAAACCCTTACACCTTAGTCTTTTTGCTCTTATACTGGCCACCAGCAACGCCTATGCGTTGAAATCTGACACTCAGCAGCCTGTTTATATTGATTCCGATTCACAGCAATTAGATATGCGTAGTAATCAAGTCATCTTTGATGGCGACGTCTCTCTCAAACAGGGCAGCATCAATATCAATGCCGATAAAATCGTCGTCACACGCGATCCTGAGAGCAATACAATTAAAAAGATCGAAGCCTTTGGCCAGCCAGCGACCTTTTCACAATTGATGGATGATGGCAAAACGCTGAGCGGCAGCGCTAAACAGCTCGATTACAGCATCGATAACGATCAGTTGACCATGAAAGGTCAAGCGGAGCTAGCGCAAGACAACAACGTCATCAAAGGTTCGTCAATTGTCTACCAAATTGCTTTACAAAAACTGATGGCCGACAGCTCTAAAAATGAGCGTGTCACCACCGTTTTACAGCCAAGTCAGGTGAATAACTAATGGCGGTATTGAGCGCAAAACACTTAGCGAAAAGCTATAAAAAACGCAAAGTCGTTACAGACGTTAGCTTGCAGGTTGAATCAGGCCAAATCGTGGGATTACTGGGCCCTAACGGCGCAGGCAAAACCACCTCGTTTTACATGATTGTAGGACTGGTGCCTCGCGATGAAGGCTCCATTAAGATTGATGATCGTGACATCAGTATTCTTCCGATGCATAGCCGCTCTAAGTTGGGCATTGGCTATTTGCCACAAGAAGCGTCGATTTTCCGCAAGCTCTCTGTTGAAGACAACATCATGGCGGTTTTGCAAACTCGCAACGAGCTCACGCGCGAAGAACGCCAGGACAAACTGGAAGACTTATTAGAAGAGTTCCACATTCAGCACATTCGTCACAGCGCGGGCATGGCATTATCCGGTGGTGAACGACGCCGAGTGGAAATTGCCCGAGCGTTAGCGGCCAACCCACAGTTCATTTTATTGGATGAACCTTTTGCCGGCGTTGACCCTATTTCGGTCATTGATATCAAAAAAATTATCGAACATCTGCGCGATCGAGGCTTAGGTGTCCTGATTACCGACCACAACGTACGTGAAACCTTAGACGTCTGTGAAAAAGCCTACATCGTTAGCCAAGGTCGTTTGATTGCGGAAGGAACACCTGAACAAGTTCTCAACAATGAACAGGTAAAACAAGTTTATCTCGGCGAACAATTCCGACTATGATTAAATGAAGAACAACAGAACCAATTACGAGAATAAAAGGTAAGTACTACTGAATGAAACCTTCATTACAACTCAAGCTAGGTCAACAGTTAGCCATGACGCCTCAGCTCCAGCAGGCCATCCGTTTGCTGCAGCTGTCCACCTTGGATTTACAACAAGAAATCCAAGAAGCACTGGAATCAAATCCGTTATTGGAAGTGGAAGAGCATCAAGAAGAAGCGCAACTGAATGGCGAAGAGAAAGCGATCAATGAAGGTTCCGATTCGGATGATTTTTCTGTTGAGAGCGACATTCCTGACAGCTCAGATGTGATTGAAAAATCCGAAATCAGTAGCGAACTGGAAATCGACACCACCTGGGATGACGTTTACAGTGCCAACTCTGGCAATACAGGCATCGCACTCGATGATGACATGCCGGTCTATCAAGGTGAAACAACGGAAACACTGCACGACTACTTACAGTGGCAACTGGATTTAACCCCGTTTAGCGACACTGACCGCATGATCGCCTTTGCCATCATTGATGCCATCGACGACACTGGCTACCTCACTATCAGCCCTGAAGAGATCTTAGAAAGCCTGAACAGCGTCGATATCGAACTCGACGAAGTGGAAGCCGTACGCAAACGCATCCAACAGTTCGATCCCCTGGGTGTCGCGTCGCAAAACCTACAAGAATGCTTACTGCTGCAACTGGCCACATTTCCGACCGAGACCCCTTGGCTAGCCGAAGCAAAAATGGTCCTGAGCCATCACATTGATGCGCTAGGCAATCGCGATTACAAGCTGATCGTCAAAGAAGCGAAGCTCAAAGAAGAAGACCTACGTGAAACGCTCAAACTGATCCAGCAACTTGATCCAAGGCCTGGCAGTAAGATCAATGCCATCGAGCCCGAGTACGTGATCCCAGATGTCTCGGTATTTAAAGAGCATGGCAAATGGAGTGTCGCGATCAATCCAGACAGCATTCCAAAATTGAAAGTCAATCAACAATATGCGCAACTTGGCAAAGGCAGCAGCGCCGATAGCCAGTACATTCGCAGCAATTTGCAAGAGGCGAAATGGTTAATTAAGAGCCTTGAGAGCAGAAACGAGACGCTGCTCAAAGTTGCACGTTGCATAGTTGAACATCAACATGATTTCTTCGAGTATGGGGAAGAAGCAATGAAACCTATGGTGCTAAATGATGTGGCAACCGCGGTTGAGATGCACGAATCCACCATCTCACGCGTGACAACCCAGAAGTTTATGCACACGCCTAGAGGTATCTTTGAATTGAAATATTTCTTCTCTAGCCATGTTAGTACGGATAGTGGAGGAGAATGTTCATCGACAGCAATTCGCGCACTCATTAAGAAGTTAGTCACTGCCGAAAACAGTGCGAAACCACTGAGTGATAGCAAAATTGCTGCCTTACTGGCAGACCAAGGAATTCAGGTCGCACGGCGAACGATAGCTAAGTACCGCGAGTCCTTAGGCATTGCCCCATCTAGTCAGCGAAAACGCCTACTTTAGGCCTCAACTGAAAAGGAAAGTCTATGCAAATCAATATTCAAGGCCATCATGTTGATCTTACCGATTCAATGCAGGACTATGTTCACACCAAGTTTGACAAACTTGAACGATTTTTTGATCACATCAATAGCATACAAGTTGTACTTAAAGTTGAAAAAATTCACCAGATCGCGGAAGCTACGCTCCACGTCAATCAAGGTGAAATTCACGCCTCCTCTGACGATGAGAACATGTACGCCGCGATTGATTCGCTGGTGGATAAACTGGTTCGCCAGTTGAACAAACACAAAGAAAAACTACACAGTCATTAACCATGCAACTTAGCACAATACTTTCTCTGGACTGCACCAAAAGTGCAGTCCAGTGTTCTAGCAAAAAACGCGCACTAGAAATCATCAGTAACTTGGTCGCAGAGCACACAGGCCAAGATTCCACCGAACTCTTTGAATGCATGCTTAGCCGCGAGAAAATGGGCAGTACTGGTATCGGCAATGGTATTGCGATTCCACACGCGCGCATGACCGCAGCAGACAAAGCTGTCGCCGTTCTTTTGCAATGTGAAGAACCGATCGATTTTGATTCGATTGATAACCGTCCTGTGGATCTCCTTTTTGCTTTATTGGTCCCAGAAGAGCAGTGTAAAGAGCACCTCAAAACGCTTTCGTCGATGGCAGAGCGCCTCAGCGACAAGCAGGTTCTGAAGTTACTGCGCGCAGCGCAAAGCGATCAAGAACTGTACGACATCATGACCAATCAGTAACGGAAACCAACCATGCGTCTTATTGTAGTGAGTGGGCACTCCGGTGCAGGGAAAAGTGTCGCGCTACGTGTGTTAGAAGATATGGGTTACTACTGCGTAGATAACCTCCCGGTTAACCTGCTGGAATCTTTCATACAATCAGTTTCGGAAAGCAAACAGAATGTCGCGGTCAGCATTGACGTTCGCAACATTCCGAAGAAACTGAAAGAGCTGACAACGACGCTAAAAAAGCTGAAATCCAGCATTGACCTTTCGATTCTCTTTTTAGATGCGGATAAAGCTACCCTTCTCAAACGCTACAGTGAGACTCGCCGCGTTCACCCTCTTTCTTTAAGTGATGAGTGCCATACCCTAGATCAAGCGATCGACCTTGAGAAAAAAATGCTCAAGCCATTGAAAGAGATCGCCGATATCTTACTCAACAGCAGCAACCAATCACTGCATGATCTCAGTGAAGACGTACGCTACCGAATTGAAGGAAAAGAGCGTAATAAGCTCATCATGGTGTTCGAGTCTTTTGGCTTCAAATTTGGTTTACCAACAGACGCCGACTATGTGTTTGATGTCCGATTTCTGCCCAACCCTCATTGGGAACCCGCGCTACGTCCGATGACGGGGTTGGATGCGCCCATCAAAACCTTTTTAGAAAGCCATGATGAAGTATTAGAACTCAAAAGACAGATTCAAACCTTTATCGAGCACTGGTTGCCTTTGCTGGAAAAAAACAATCGCAGCTATTTAACCGTGGCGATTGGCTGTACGGGAGGCAAACACCGCTCCGTCTACTTAACCCAGCAAATCGGCGAATATTTCGCAGCGATGGGGCACACCGTTAAGATCCGCCATACCACTTTGGAAAAACGCAACAAGGAATAGTCGTGGAACTCAGCCGCAAAGTACTCATACAGAATCGACTTGGCTTGCACGCTCGTGCTGCCGTCAAATTGGTAGAACTGGCACAAAGCTTTGCCGCCGAAGTCACCATCGACAATGAAGAAAACAAAACCGCCGCAGCTGACAGCGTGATGGGGCTACTCATGCTTGAGTCTGCACAAGGGCAATATGTGACCATTCATGCCAGTGGCGAACAGGCAGAACAGGCCCTAGACGCCATTTGTCATCTTATCGAAGATAAGTTTGAAGAAGGCGAATAGCCTTCTTCGCTTTCACACTCGGCACACTTTCCCTGTCACGAATCATCACAACTGCTATTCTTTTCATAGCCAAGGTTACTCAGTAAACCAATTATTTCTTTGGAAGAAATACTGACAGAGTTTTGTCGAGTGAGCATGCTTTCTCGGGTTACTTGTGTGGCGAATTAAGTTATTATTCAACACATTGTAAATATCTAGGAATCAGGGGGTCACCGTGGCAGAGCAAATTGAATTCGACCAAGCTCACCAAGCCCTCCAGGAAGTTTCTGAAGCGCTCGAAAATGGCCGCTTCGTTCACGTCCGACGTCAACTTCAGGACATGGAGCCTGAAGATATTGCCCACCTACTTGAAGCGTCCCCACGTAAAAGCCGTGAAGTTTTATGGCAACTCACCGACCCTGAGGATTATGGTGAAATCCTTGACGAGCTGAGTGAAGACGTCAAAGACAGCCTTGTCTCAAAAATGGCCCCAGAGGATCTCGCCGAAGCGACCGAAGGGATGGACACCGATGACGTTGCTTACGTTCTACGTAGCCTACCAGACAACGTTTCTCGCGAAGTACTGGCGCAAATGGATGCGGCGGATCGTCTGCGCGTGGAAACCGCGCTGTCCTATTCTGAGGACACGGCCGGTGGCTTGATGAACACCGACGTGATCACCATTCGCGGTGATGTTGATGTCGATGTGGTTCTGCGTTACTTACGCATGAAAGGTGAGCTGCCGGAAAACACCGATGCACTTTACGTGATTGACGAAGAGAGCCGTTTGATTGGTGAACTGCCTATCTCTATCCTCATCACCACCCAGCCTGATGTCAAAGTCAGTGAAGTGATGGAAGACGTGGATGACGCGATTGCGGTCACCACCAGCGACTCAGATGTAGCTAGCCTATTTGAACGTCGAAACTGGATCTCCGCCCCCGTCATTGATGAAAACCAGCATCTGGTTGGTCGTATCACCATCGATGACGTCGTCGACGTTATTCGTGAAGATGCCGAACACTCGATGATGAGTATGGCGGGTTTGAACGACGATGAAGACACCTTTGCTCCCGTGGTTAAATCGGCGCGTAAACGCAGTATTTGGCTCGGAGCGAATGTGCTTGCCGCCTTAGCGGCCGCGTCGGTTTCCAACATGTTTGAAGCGACCCTTGATCAGATGGCGGCCATTGCGGTATTGATGACCATTGTTCCCTCCATGGGCGGCGTGGCAGGCAACCAAACGGTCGCACTGGTGATCCGTGGTTTAGCGCTCGGTCATATCGGTGATGCCAACAAACGTGAACTGTTGATGAAAGAAGCGGCGATCGGTTTTCTCAACGGGGTGTTATGGGCGTTGATCATCGGTGGTATCGTGGTCGCTTGGAAAGGTAACTGGCTACTCGGCGGCATCATTTCTGCCGCAATGATGACCAACTTAATTGTCGCGGGCATTGCCGGGGTAACCATCCCTATCCTACTCAAGAAGATGAACATTGACCCAGCCTTAGCGGGCGGTATGGCGCTGACCACCGTCACGGATGTGATTGGTTTATCGGTGTTTTTAGGTCTTGCCACCATTTTGATTTAACGACCTGACGCTATCAAAATGAAAAGCAGAATAGAAACAAAACAAAAAAGGTTGCTTACTGAGCAACCTTTTTTCATCTCTTAACGAATGCCGCAATCGCGGTTATTCGCCCGCAATCTTCATCGATGGCAATAAAATAGAACCGGTTTGAATTTGTGAGCGCGTCTCTACATCGCTACCAACGGCAACGATTTGCTGGAACATCTCTTTCAAATTACCCGCAATGGTGATTTCTGATACTGGGAACTGCAACTCGCCATTTTCCACCCAGAAACCCGCCGCGCCACGTGAGTAATCGCCAGTCACCACATTCACACCTTGCCCCATCACTTCGGTCACGAGTAAACCCGTACCCAGCTCTTTGAGCATTTGTTGGAAATTTTGCCCTGTCGATTGCACAAACCAGTTGTGAATCCCCCCCGCATGACCCGTTGGCGTCATATTCATTTTACGCGCAGCGTAACTGGTGAGCAGATAAGTGGCGAGCACACCATTGGTGATGATTTCGCGATCTTGCGTGTAAACCCCTTCACTGTCGAATGGGCTCGATGCCAAACCACGCAGAATATGCGGGCGCTCCGAGATATTGAACCACTCTGGCAGCACTTGCTTGCCTAAATGATCAAGTAAGAAAGACGATTTGCGATACAAGTTACCGCCACTGATCGCCATCACTAAATGACCGATAAGCCCAGTTGCCACATCCGCGGCAAACATCACCGGGTATTTGCCCGTTTTTAGCTTGCGGGCATCTAAACGTTCAATGGTTTTCTGCGCCGCTTCGCGACCGACTTGTTCAGGGCGCCACATGTCATCACGATGACGAGCGACAGTGTAGCTGTAGTCGCGCTCCATTTCGCCATTTTTGCCTTCACCAATCACACAACAACTGATGCTGTGGCGACTCGAGGCATAACTTGCCAATAAACCGTGGCTGTTGCCGTAGACGCGAACGCCGTAATGGCTGTCGTAACTCGCGCCATCACTCTGCTTAATTTTATCGCTGTAGTTAAGCGCATGCTCTTCAGCAGCAATGGCCATTTTCGCCGCATAATCGGGATCGGGCGTATCTGGATGGAAGAGATCCAAATCCGGAATCTCTTTCACCATCAACTCAGCAGGAGCTGGCCCCGCGCAAGGATCTTCTGACGTGTATTGCGCAATATCCAAGGCTGCTAAGACGGTCTGTTCAATCGCTTTCTCACTGAGATCCGATGTCGACGCGCTGCCTTTACGCTGACCACGATAAACCGTAATGCCTAAAGCGCCATCACTGTTAAACTCGACGTTTTCTACTTCACACATGCGAGTCGAAACACTTAAGCCCGTGGTTTTGTTGATCGCAACTTCAGCACCATCGCTATGTTGCGCTGCCAGCGCGAGCGCTTTGGCAACCGCGGCTTCGAGCTCAACTCTTTGCTGAGCAACTTGCTGTTTTACATCCATATCTCAATCATCTTTGATTTGTAATGGCATAAGAATAACAAGAATTTCGCTTTCTCCCCACGATTCTTGTTAAAATAGGGCTAATCTTATTTTGAGAAAGTGATATAGGCAGAAAAGATGGCCCGTAAAAACCAAAAAGCGCCATGGGAACCTGAAGAAGAGTACATCCTCGTCAGCAAGTCTGAAATGAAGCGTGACATGGACGCGCTACAGAAGTTGGGTGAAGAGCTAGTGGAACTCAAACCTTCGGTATTGGCTAAGTTCCCAATCAGCGAAGAGTTACTTGATGCAATCAAAGATGCGCAGCGTTTCAAAAACGAGGCCCGTCGTCGCCAGTTGCAATACATTGGTAAAGTGATGCGCCAAGAAGATCCAGAGCCAATTCAAGCGGCGCTGGACAAAATCCGTAACAAGCACTCGCAAAGCACCGCTGTGCTGCACAAGCTAGAAACGCTACGTGAGCGTATTGTTGAACAAGGTGATAGTGCAATTGATGATGTGGTTGCACTTTACCCTAAAGCAGATCGCCAGCGTTTGCGCCAGTTAGCTCGTATGGCGACAAAAGAGAGACAAGCGAACAAACCACCAAAGTCGTATCGTGAAATCTTCCAGATCTTAAAAGAGCTTAATGATGACGCGGTTTCAGACTCGATCGAAAACGAGCTAAAACAGTAATAGCGACACTGTAAAAGATAAGAAACAAAGGTTGGCTCACTGCCAACCTTTTTTATCTCTGCACTACAACAGATCGTTGCCGCCTTTATCTATCATACTGCGGCTTGGAAGAACGCTACCAACTCAGGGTGGCTGTGCTTTTCATTGAGGCTTGTAATGGGTCCATGCGCGGCAATGGTACCCTTGTCGATATAGGCAAAATGGCTAGCAATGGCACGTGCATCACTTAAATGGTGCGTCACCATCAATACCGTAATGGCGCGCTCTTGCGCCAGCTGTTTGACGAGCGAGAGCATTTCTTCACGCAAGACGGGATCGAGCGCGGAAAACGGCTCATCCAGTAACCAAATTGGGTTGGGCTGGACAAAACAACGCGCAAGGGCCACTCGCTGTCGCTGACCACCAGAGAGCTGCTCTGGCAGCCGATCTAAATAGGCTTCAATGCCAACCTGCTTTGCCGCTTGCTCCACTTGCTTTTGTTGCTGTGACGTCAGCTTCAAACCGGGATGCAATCCCAACGCAATGTTGTCACGCACCGTAAGATGAGCAAACAAATTGTGTTCTTGAAACAACATCGAGAAAGGGCGCTGCGCGGGAGAAAGCGTATTGAGCAAACGCCCCTCCAATGCCATGCGACCCGACTGAGGCGAAATGAACCCTGCCAGCAGCGCCAGCAAGGTGGACTTTCCTGCCCCACTTGGCCCCATCAACGCCACAATACTGCCTGCTTCTACCTCTAAATCAAAAGCAAACAGGTCTTGATGATAGTAATAATGCACCTGTTGCAGCGTTAGCATGGTGACTTCTCCTGATGTTGATTCGATTTGGTGCTGAGTAAGGACTCACTCAGGGCAAAACAGCCGACACTCAGCAGCAATAACGTGAGTGACACCACCGCTGCTGCCTCCATTTGATAACTGCCGAGTAACTGGTACAGATAGAGCGGTAAGGTACGAAAATCTTGGCTACCAAATAAGGCAATTGCGCTCAAATCACCAATGGAAAACATAAAACAGAGCGCAAACGCATTGGCGAAAGGTTTACGCAGTGCGCGCCACTCAACGATTTTAAAACGATTCCACCCACTTAAGCCCAATGTAGCAGCCAAGTATTGATACTGCTGCTCGCAATGCAGCATCGGCTGAGCGAGCGTTTTAATCGCGTAGGGTAATGCCATCAAACTGTTGACGAGGATGACGATCAACAGCGCCAAACTGAACACATCTGCAAAACTGCGCAGCAATAAAAACAACCCAGTACTCACCACCAAACCTGGCGTCACCAAAATAATAGTGCCAATCATTTCAATGCCGTCTGCTCGATGTCTCTGAGCTCGAAGTCGCCAAGCACGGCTAGTCAATAAGATGGTAATAGCGGCAGCCACAGCCAAACTGGCTGCACCAAGCGCAACGCGAAACGATGCCCACATTGCCGACCAAAAACGTCCATCGCTTATCACTTCGGGCAGTTTGCTGTTGAGACCACTAATGACCACCATCAAAAGCGGCGGTATGACGAGTAGACATGCGAGTACTATCCATATCGCGTCCCAAATGTTCTGCAACCCGCTTGGTGGTGTGATAGGTTCAAGCCTTTGCTGGCTGCCAACACTAACAGGTAATGGCTTAGTGAAACGTTGGATGCTCAGAACTAAAACCGTGCACAGCAGCATCTGCCAAATCGCGAGCAACGCCCCCGATCGCAAATCAAAATCGAACTTAATCGCTTGATAGATGGCCAGTTCAATCGTGGTCGACTTTGGCCCACCGCCCAATGCCATCACCGCGGCAAAGCTGGTGAAGCAAAGCATGAACACCAAGCCACACACATGTGGCAGTTGCTGACGCAATCGCGGCCATTCGACCCAACGAAACTTCTGCCAACTGTTCATACCAAGATGAGCCGCCAGTTTATGCTGCTCTGCCGGAATCGACTCTAAGGTTTGCAGCAGCAATCGCGCCGCATACGGTAAATTGAAAAACACGTGCGCGAGCAAAATGCCGCTCAATCCATAGATAGAAAAGGGCAATTTGGCGTCAAAGCTTGCCAATATACTCGCCAACCAACCACTGTTCCCATAAATGGCCAACAAGCCAAACACGCCAACCAATACTGGCAGCACCAAGGTGGACGCAAACAATTTGAGCAATAACGAACGGCCAACAAAATGTCGCCGAGACAAGGCGTGTGCGACGGGAAGCGCCAAACTGACACTCAGCAGCATCGACAACGTCGCTTGAAGAAAACTAAATTGCGTAACATGGCGGTAATAAGGATCTTGCCATACCGCAGTGAGATCCAGCGTCGGCGTCGCCAACAAGAGCGCCGAGAGAGCAGAAACAACAAAGGTCGCGATGATCATCGCGACCCCAATGCCCAATTTAGGAACCGAATTCAATGCTACGCCTTAAAACGTCAACGCGCTTTGCCATTCGCGAATCCAAGCTTTACGCTGCTTCGCCACCTCTTCTGCACTGAAACTCAATGCCTTCTCAGGCACCGTTAAACTGCCGTAGCCCTCTGGCAGCGTCACGTTGGTCACTGGGTACATCCAGTTGCCCGTAGGCATTGCCCCTTGGAACTCATCACTTAAAATGAAACGCATAAACTGATCGGCTAACGCTTGATTTGAGCTGCTTTTCACTTTTGCTGCGACTTCCACTTGCATGTAGTGACCTTCGCTAAAATCTGCCGCTGCAAATTGTGCGTCATTTTCAGCAATCAGGTGGTACGCTGGTGAGGTAGTGTAAGAGAGCACCATATCCGATTCCCCTTTGAGGAACATCGAGTACGCTTCCGACCAACCTTTCGTGACCGTCACGGTTTTCTTCGCCAGTTGCTGCCATGCGCCCGTCACGTCATCGCCATACACCGACTTCATCCACAGCATCAAACCTTGACCGGGCGTAGAAGTGCGAGGGTCTTGGTAGATGACTTTCAGATCATCACGTGATTCCACCAGCTCTTTTAAGCTTTTTGGTGGATTCGCCAGTTTGTCTTTGTTGTAAACAAACGCAAAGTAACCGTAGTCGTAAGGAATAAACGTGTCGTCAGCCCAACCATTTGGTAACGAAAGCGCTTGGGTGTTCACTTGATGTGGTGCAAGTAAGCCTGTGGCTTTGGCTTCTGCCATCAAATTATTGTCCAAACCTAAAACAATATCCGCTTTGGTATTACTGCCTTCTAAACGCAAGCGGTTGAGAATCGATACCCCATCGTCCAGCGCGACAAAATTCACATCGCAGCCACACTGCGCTTCAAATGCTTTTTCGACCGTCGGGCCTGGGCCCCAATCGGAGGCAAAAGAATCGTAGGTGTAAATGGTTAAGGTTTTATCCGCCGCAAGTGCAGAAGAAGAGATGCCCATCATTGAAGTGATTGACGCTAGGGCTATCAGGTTTAGAGTGTGTTTCACGGCTCGCTCTCCATTTGACATGAGTTGAGCGGCACAGGCTTGAGGTAGGTGTTAATCGTCCTTACAAATTAATCCCGACTCAATTCCTACGCCAGCATTATCTGGTTCAGGTTTACGGGTCCTAGGCACAGGCCTAATCTCAGCCTCTGTAATGCACCAATGTGCAAACAGATAAGCTCCCCGATGAGTGTTTCGGATTGTAATCGGAATGCCTTCGCTTGGCTATACAGAGTCACCATCATTGCGATGATCGTATCCCCAACGCGGCACCAAAACCTGTTCAATGCCGAGATGATCCAAGATACGCGCGACCATAAAATCAATCAGATCGTCTATCGACTGAGGTTGATGATAGAAACCCGGCGCGGCGGGCATGATAGTGACACCTAACTGCGAAAGCTTGTGCATGTTTTCAAGATGCAAGGTCGAAAAGGGCGTTTCACGCACCACCAAAATCAATTGGCCACGCTCTTTCATCACCACATCAGCGGCACGCTCAATTAAATTGTCTGACATGCCATGAGCAATCGCCGCTACACTCCCTGCCGAGCAAGGGCAAACCACCATCTGCTTCGGTGCGGCCGAGCCAGAAGCCACTGGCGAGAACCAATCGTCTTTACCGCATACCACCAGCTTGTCGGCAGGACAACCCAGATGCTTCACTAGCGCTTGCTGCGCGGCGTCAGGATTGGCTGGCAGTTTGAGACCATGCTCGGTAGCCAACACCACTCTTGCCGCAGAAGAGATCAGCAGGTAGACACGGTAGTCTGCCGCCAGTAATTGCTGTAATAAACGTAGCCCATAAGGCGCGCCAGAGGCGCCAGTAAAGGCTAACGTGATCGATTTTTCTTGGTTTCTCATGCTCATCTAATGTATGTATTTTCTAGCGCGTTGATTTCTCTAAAGCGGTCAGTAATTTACCGTGAATACCCTCAAAACCGCCATTGCTCATGACCAAAATCTGTGTTCCTGCCTCGGCGCGCTGCGCAATGTTCGCCACAAACTGGTCAATGTTATCACTGGTGAATGCGGGTTGCTGACATTGAGCCGCCACGTCCTGCACCGACCAAGCAATTGACTCTGGTTGGTAAAGGAACACTTCATCCGCCTGCTTGAGTGAAGCCGCCAAAGTCTCTTTGTGAACACCACGTTTCATGGTGGCTGAGCGTGGCTCCAGTACCGCGATGATTTTCTTATCGCCCACCTTATTACGTAAACCAGCGAGCGTCAGTTCAATCGCAGTTGGGTGATGGGCAAAATCGTCATACACCGCCACACCATTGACTTCCCCTTTCAGCTCTAGGCGACGCTTGGTATTGATAAAGCGCCCTAGTGCCTCACAAGCCAGATCAGGCGTCACACCCACATGACGCGCCGCTGCGATCGCCATCAACGCATTATCGACATTATGATCACCGACTAAGTCCCATTGCACCGTGCCCACTTGCTCACCATGCAGCCACACTTCAAAGTGTGAACCATCTTTGCTGAGTTTGACCGCTTGCCACTCTCCATCTTGACCGGAAAACTCCTGGTCACTCCAGCAGCCTCGTGACAACACATCCGCTAATGCGACGTCTTGCTTGGGCGCCAAAATACGGCCATTACCAGGAACAGTACGCACTAAGTGGTGAAATTGTCGCTTGATCGCTTCAAGATCATCAAAGATGTCTGCATGATCAAACTCTAAGTTATTCATGATCAAGGTGCGAGGATGGTAATGCACAAACTTAGATCGCTTGTCGAAAAAAGCACTGTCATATTCGTCGGCTTCAACGACAAAAAACATGCTTTCGCCTAAACGCGCGGAGACACCGAAGTTACCGAGCACGCCACCAACAAGAAATCCCGGCTGGTAACCACAATCTTCCAAAATCCACGCCAGCATGCTCGAGGTAGTGGTTTTGCCATGCGTGCCCGATACCGCGAGCACCCAGCGGTCATGCAACAAAAACTCCTGCAGCCACTGCGGCCCAGAGGTATAACGCAGGTTGTGATTCAACACATATTCAACACAAGGGTTACCACGGCTCATGGCATTGCCAATTACCACCAAGTCTGGCGCAGGATTGAGCTGAGAAGGGTCAAAGCCTTCAATAATTTCAATGCCTTGAGACTCGAGCAAGGTGCTCATTGGTGGGTAAACATTGGCGTCAGAGCCGGTCACTTTGTGGCCCAACTGTCGCGCTAAAATCGCAGCACCACCCATGAAAGTGCCACAAATTCCCAAGATATGAATATGCATAAATTGAATCCTGCCATCAGACTGTTTTTTCTCGTTCTCATTATCATGATAACCGTTAGAAAAGCGAGCAGCATTATTGGCCTTGTACCACATGCCGCTCAGTTTTTGCTGTTGGGTTGAAGCAAACGCTGTTTTTTCAGCCACTTTTTATCGAACTCTTCCGTGTAATCAACCGGTTTCATTCGACATACAAATTGAGATCTGCGTCGGTTACTTCATTACCATTAATAAGATCTAAACCTTACACTTATTGGGAGCGCAAACGATAACCTTCGTCACATCCATCAAGAGATGCAGCTCAAACTCCCCCAACATTATTCAGCGAAGTTTAAGGAAATAACATGTCTGGAATGCGCACCCTTGGCGAGTTCATTGTTGAGAAACAAGCGGACTTCCCCCACGCTAGCGGTGATCTCTCTTCTCTTTTGTCGTCGATTCGCTTGGCGGCCAAAATCGTTAACCGTGAAATCAACAAAGCGGGTCTCGTTGATATCACAGGCGCGGCAGGAGTAGAGAATATACAAGGCGAAGTTCAACAAAAGTTGGACGTCTATGCGAATGAAAAATTCAAATCGGCACTCGAAGCACGCGACCAAGTGTGTGGCGTAGCGAGTGAAGAAGAAGATGAAGCGGTTGCTTTTAATAAAGAGCTCAACAAAAACGCCAAATACGTGGTATTGATGGACCCTCTTGATGGGTCGTCAAACATCGACGTTAACGTTTCTGTCGGCACCATTTTCTCTATTTACCGTCGAGTTTCCCCTATTGGCACCCCTCCGACTCAAGAAGACTTCTTGCAGCCAGGGCACAAACAAGTGGCCGCGGGTTACATCATTTACGGCTCTTCCACCATGTTGGTGTACACCACGGGCAATGGCGTGAATGGTTTCACCTACGATCCATCACTCGGCACCTTCTGTCTGTCGCACGAAAATATGATGATCCCGAAAGATGGCAAGATCTACTCAATTAACGAAGGCAACTACATTCGATTCCCTATGGGCGTGAAAAAATACATTAAGTATTGTCAGGAAAATGTGCCAGAAGATGGCCGTCCTTACACCTCACGCTACATCGGCTCGCTCGTGGCGGATTTCCATCGCAACCTGCTTAAGGGCGGTATTTATCTTTACCCAAGCACACAAAGCCACCCTCAGGGTAAGCTGCGTTTGCTGTATGAATGCAACCCGATGGCCTTTTTGATTGAACAAGCCGGTGGTTTGGCTTCTGACGGGGTAAACCGCATTCTTGATTTAAAACCAACAGAACTGCATCAGCGCGTGCCTTTCTTTGTTGGCTCCACCAACATGGTGAAGAAAGTCGAAGAGTTCCTCGAAGTCTATCGTGACGAAGCCTAAAGAATGAGACAAAGCGCCTGCAACAGCAGGCGCTTTTTGTTAGCCACTTTGGAAAGCCCAACGCACTCGGTTTACAGCTCTGCCTGTTTGCGGCTAAATTATCACCGTTCAGCCCAAAAACTAAAGAAAAGGAAATCACTCATGAGTTTAAATAACGTCCCGGCGGGCAAATCACTGCCTGATGATCTGTATGTGGTTATTGAGATCCCAGCCAACGCGGATCCGATCAAATACGAAGTGGACAAAGAGTCTGGCGCGGTGTTCGTTGATCGCTTTATGTCGGCGCCGATGTTCTATCCATGCAACTATGGCTACGTTAATCACACGCTTTCATTGGATGGCGACCCTGTCGATGTGTGTCCACCCACTTACCCYTTGATGCCTGGTTCAGTGATCCGTTGTCGCCCGGTGGGCGTGCTTAAAATGACCGATGAATCCGGCGAAGATGCCAAAGTCGTGGCAGTACCACACTCCAAACTGTCCAAAGAGTACGATCATATCCAAGACGTCAACGATCTACCTGAGTTGCTCAAAGCGCAAATCGACCCATTTCTTTGAGCGCTACAAAGAGCTTGAATCAGGTAAGTGGGTCAAAGTAGATGGTTGGGAAGACGTGGAAGCCGCGCGCAAAGAGATCCTAGATTCTTATCAGCGTGCACAGAGCAAATAATCCTTGTTCATTGAAAGGCAAAAGAGCTGTGTGAACACAGCTCTTTTGATCCTTGACAAGCACTTCGGTTCTTACCG